>NZ_NMPS01000236.1:0-202 GCF_002261125.1 Siphonobacter sp. BAB-5385
CTGGAATGCCCGATCCATTCGTAAAGCCTTTGAGTCGTATTTACCAGAACTGCACACGGTCTTTGAACGACTGGAAAAAGATTATTATACCGAGCAGGAAGTCCTGGAGCTACTGGAAATCTATCCACTGTGTCAGAGCATTTCGATTGATAACGGGGTGATGGAAAAGGCTCAGAACGTGCACGTGGTTCTCAGCGACATT
>NZ_NMPS01000237.1:0-202 GCF_002261125.1 Siphonobacter sp. BAB-5385
CTGGAATGCCCGATCCATTCGTAAAGCCTTTGAAACACACCTCCCCGAAATGGATGAAGCGTTCCGGGATATGGCTACCCATTTCTATTCGGACGATGAAGCTACGCAGTTACTCCGGGCGTACCCGCAATGCCGAAGCATCTCGATTGACAACGGGGTGATGGAAAAAGCTCAGAACGTGCACGTGGTTCTCAGCGACATT
>NZ_NMPS01000238.1:0-7769 GCF_002261125.1 Siphonobacter sp. BAB-5385
GACGGGTTGTCCGTAGCATTTGCTACGGATTTTCTAGTTGGTAGGCTGTGCCTACCGGGCTGCCCGTTCCTCGCATTGCATACGGGGCTAAGCATATTGAACCCCTCCGGAGTTGGCTGGTCTGGTGGAAGCGGGTCTTTCGAATTTGGAGTCTCATGGCTGACAAATATACTGTAGGTAATGTTCAGATCAGGGACTGGAACAGCGGGGTAAAAACGGGTGATGACAGTGGGGCTGGCTGGTTATTGTAGATGACCTGAGACCGTTGGCAGGGAGGCGGTCAATGAAACGGAGTAATTGCTGAGTTGAATCAACAAAAGAGGCTGTCTGACGTAGACAGCCTCTCAACATTCCTGATTTACTTGAGCTAGCGACTTATTGAGTTGTCAGTTTCAAGTTTACAGTAAGCCGTGTTGGGTTAGAAGGTATTTTCTAAAACGATTCCACAAGGTCTGACCATGCGTAGAAAAAATTACGTTTCTATCTATTGAGAACGAACAACGTAACCTAAAACTATTTACGGCTCAGGATGGTTTCGCCCCACCAGGCCTGTTGAATTTTTTTGTTTACTTCCACGTTGGGGAAAATACCACGAAATAACTCAGAACCAGGGCCGTACGCAAACACCGGCACGGGGTTAGCCGAGTGATTCATCCAGATAAATTTTCCTTCGACAACGCCATTTCTCCAGTCACCACCCGTCAGGCTCAAGCCTCCTGTTTCGTGATCGGCCGTTACGATGACGAGTGTCTCGCCGTTCTTTTCTGCAAAGTCGAGAGCAGCTCCTACCGCTTTATCGAAATCCAGCGTTTCAGTCACCATATATTCCATGTCGTTGGCGTGACCGGCCCAGTCAATCTGCGAACCTTCCGCCATGAGGAAAAACCCATTTTTGTTCTCAGAGAGAATGCTCAAAGCTTTTTCTACTTCCTGACGAAGAATAGGGCCACGACCTTCTTTAACCTTGATTGGATTCATGCCGGCATTGAAAGCAACCAGCTTCTTACCCGTTGCTGCCGTAAAATCCTGGGAAGTATCGGCTACCGTATAGCCTTTCTTCTTAAAATCTTCGAGTAGGTTTTTGCCGTCTTTCCGTTGAAAGAAATACCGCATACCGCCACCAATCACTACATCAAGATCCGCATTGACCATTTGTTCGGCAATGGCTTCGTGTTGCGAGCGGGAGGCCTGGTGAGCATAAAAATCTGCTGGGGTAGCGTCCGTAATGTCGCAGGTAGTAACGATACCGGTAGAGAGTTTCCGCTTTTTAGCCAATTCGGCCAAGGTTACCTGGGGTCGATTGGCAGAGTCTACCGCAACAGCTCCGTTTTTCGTTTTTACACCCGTAGACAGAGCCGTACCACCCGCTCCAGAATCGGTAATAAAATCTTTGACGGGGTGCGTGGTAGAAAGACCAAGGTATGGAAAACGATTCAGATGAAGCGGACCTTTGTTGGCAATCTGAGCGGCGTATACCTGATTGACGCCCATCCCGTCACCAATCAACAAGATTACGTTTTTGGGACGCTTGGGCGTTTGCTGAGCCTGTACCGACAGGCAGCCCGCCAGGAGACCGGCACACAAAAGAAGGTAACGATGCATAGTACTTAAGGGAAAAAAGGAAGTGAATACGCTGCAAAATTCGACCTAATTGCCAGCTAAAAAGCTGTTAAACGGATGAATAAATTGTTAAGTCTTCCCTGATAAAAATGATCTTTCAATAAAACAGCTGCCAGTACCGGGCAAAAGCACGCATAACCTAATCAAGCAAGTAAGCGTTAATAGATAGACCGATGCAGACGTTTATAAGCGTTGAAGAGGGTTCACAGAAGGCCAATTACTGGATTTGTATAATCTTCAGTACTAAAGTAGGAAATAAGTAGCTGATTTATAATAAATTATAGTCGAATCTGCTGGTTTTGATTTTAGTTTGAACAGAAGCGTGCGGTAACAGGAGACATAAAAATCTGATGTTATTAGCTATTCCTCGTAACCGTCTTAGTCTGGATCAGACCGCATCGAACACGCCTTCTGATCCAGAATTTAGTATGCTACCATACCATATTATTTTTTGGAAACGGTATGAACTTTTTGAGACTTAAAAGTACTTGTCTAACGCCGCATTTTAAGCGTCCGAAGTAAAGAAGATTAAGGATTTGCAAATTTATCTGGTACTTATCCAATGTCTTATTGAATTATTCTATTAGAAATTTGGTAAGTTCGAGAAGATAACTATTCTTTGCATAGTGCAAAAAAGCACGGCAAAGTACAAAATACGAGCTGTACCGCTTGACCCTTATGTATATCAACGCGATAAGTAGCTATTTGCCGGAGCAAGTTGTTACGAATGAACACTTCGCCCGACTGAATGGATTGTCTGACCAGTGGATTGTGGAGAGGACGGGCATCCGAGAACGTCGGAAAGCTGCCCCCCATGAAAATACGAACACGATGGCTGTGGAAGCCGTTCGTCAGGGGCTAGCCCTGTTACCATACCCTGTTCAGGAGATTGACCTCATTGTAGGAGCTACCTACACCCCTTACGATACAATTGTATCGTTAGCTCATGCGGTTCAGCATGATCTTCAAATTCCGGATATTCCGGTACTGTCCGTGTCAACGGCCTGCTCTTCGTTATTGAATGCCCTGGAAGTCGTTCAGGGGTATTTCTGCATGAAGAAAGCGACGAAAGCTCTGGTTGTCGTGTCGGATAACAACACCGCCTACAGCAACGAATCGGATAAAGTAGCCGGGCACTTGTGGGGCGACGGAGCTGCGGCTCTGTTTCTCTCGAATGAACGCGTATCGGATTCGGATCTGAAAATTGTTGACATTTTGACCGGTGGAGCCGCTACCGTAGGCAAAGCTCTGGAAGGAGTTGTCCTGAAACCCAATGACGAAGGATTTGTGATGCCTAACGGCCGCGATGTGTTTATTCACGCGGTGCAGTATATGCCCCGAGCCAGCCGTCAGATTCTGGGTCGTAATGGACTTACGCTGGAGGAGGTAGACTGGGTGCTGCCGCATCAGGCCAATTTCCGGATCAGCAAAAAAGTAATGGAAGAACTGGGCTTACCGATGGAAAAACTTTTATCTAACATTCAGTACTTAGGGAATACCGGCTGTGCCGGTTGTGCCATCGGCCTGGATGAGAACAAGTACCGCTTCCAGAAAGGCGATCACATCGTCGTTACTACGTTCGGTGGTGGATATTCGTACGGTGCAATGCTGGTAGAGGCATAAGCCTATTGACTGGCAGGTTTTTACAAACGAAAAGGCCGATGAACAATCATCGGCCTTTTCTGGTATGCCCTGGGCTGGGAGCTATTGGTTTGTGCTTACTCAAATTGCAACGTCACAACCCGATCCCGACTGTTGTCGTAGGCATCAATAGACACGTTTAAGCTACCCGCATCCTTGGTCAGGTGATTGTACGTATCTACTTTGTCCCAGAATTCCGTCTTTTCGCGACCAAAGTCAATGGTTTTTGTATGGCCTTCCTGTCCGATAACCAAATAGTAATGCTTGGATCGCGGCGATAGATCTGCAAACTTTTTAAATACTTTTTCCTGTTTCCAGGTCATTTCCTGGATAACCTGTGGATCGTCGATCAGATTGCGTTTTTTGCCTTTGAAAGCCGAAAGCGTATCATAAATGCCGTAACCTACGATGGCCACAATGATCAGAGGCAACAGTTTAACGTATATATCCGTATCACTACGCTTCTCTCTGGATCTTTTGCCACCGCCGCTCGTACTACCCCCGCCAAAACCTGGAATTTTCAGCTTGGCCCGTTCGCGGTGCACGGGGCGATAGTAGGGATTTTCCTGTGGTGTATTGCTCATAGTGAAAAGATTCAGTGCTGGTTTTAGAACGTAGATTCGCTCGAATCCGTTTCAATCCAGGAGGATAATTTCCCAAGTATAAAAGGGACAACCAGTAGGAAAAGATTTTGCCAATTCGGGCGTTATACCTGCAAAAGTAATGGTTTCCGGTTTAAAACAACGGGTTCTATTCGTAAGCCAAAAGCATCGGAAGTGATGGGACTGCTGTCAATTTGTCCGATTCATTAAACCTTTTGTCCACTTTTGAACTGAAACCGTGATTTAGGAATTGTTTTTTTGCTCTTGGGTGGAAAGAATCGAGTAAATTTGTGTTCTACCTATTGTTTAACGACCCCAGGTTGGGGGTTTCATTTTAAGTCCACTGAACCGACTTGATTATGAAATCAGCCCGTGTACGGGCTGACTAACCACGAATAACGGTGCTTTAGCACATAGCTATGCTTAAACTCATCACCAAAATTTTCGGTACAAAATCCGATCGGGATTTAAAAGAACTCTATCCTTACGTCGGAAAAGTCAATACCGAATTTGCCAAATTAAAAGATCTTTCGGATGACGAGCTTCGTCAGCAAACCGCTGATTTGAAGGCAGTCATCAAAGAAAGACTTGCTCCCATTGATCAACAATCCGAAGCGATTCGTCAGCGTATCGATGCGAATCCGGATATGGATATCAATGAAAAAGATTCGCTCTTCAAGCAGATTGATGCTCTGGAAGTACAATCAGACCAGAAGCTGGAAGATGTATTACTTGAAATCCTGCCCCGGGCTTTCGCGATTGTGAAAGAAACGGGACGTCGCTATACTGAAAATGGTCAGTTGGTAGTTACGGCTAACCTACATGACCGTTTTGTAGCTTCCAGAAAGTCGAACGTCATTATTGACGGAGACAAAGCGATCTGGAAAAATACCTGGAATGTCATGGGTCAGCCCATCACCTGGAACATGGTACACTACGATGTACAGCTGATTGGTGGAGTGGTACTGCATCAGGGTAAAATTTCCGAGATGGCTACCGGGGAAGGTAAAACGCTGGTATCAACGCTACCTGCGTTCCTGAATGCCCTGGGTGGAAAAGGCGTACACATTGTAACGGTCAACGATTACCTGGCCAAGCGTGACTCCGAGTGGAATGCTCCGCTGTTCGAGTTTCACGGGATGAACGTAGACTGTATCGACCGGCACGAGCCCAACACGCATTCGCGTCGTCAGGCGTATCAGGCTGATATTACCTACGGTACCAACAACGAATTTGGTTTCGACTACCTCCGCGATAACATGGCTCGCACACCGGAAGAACTGGTGCAGCGGAAACACCATTACGCCATGGTCGATGAGGTCGATTCCGTACTGATTGACGACGCCCGTACGCCCCTGATCATCAGTGGGCCGATGGTGAAAGACAATGACGTACAGGAATTTGAAATGTTAAATCCCCGGATTGAGCGTCTGGTGGATGAGCAGCAAAAACTCGTACAGGGCTTTCTAACGGAAGCTCGCAGGCTGATCGCTGCGGGGAATACGAAAGAGGGTGGACTGGCTCTGTTCCGGGCACATCGGGGATTGCCGAAATACAAGCCGCTGATCAAATACCTCAGTGAGCAGGGCAATCAGGCCATCATGCGGGCTACTGAAAATGACTACCTGCAGGAACAAGGCAAACGGATGCCCGAAGCCGATGCTCCGCTGTACTTCGTCATTGAAGAGAAAAATAACTCCGTAGAATTAACGGAAAAGGGTATCGACGTGATGACCACGAAGAATGAAGATGCTAATTTCTTCATTCTGCCGGATTTGTCGGTAGTCCTGAACCAAGTTGAAAAATCAGATCTTTCTGAAGCGGATAAAATCCACAAGAAAGACGAGATTATCCGCGATTACTCCATCAAGACACAACGGATTCACACGGTTAATCAATTGCTGAAGGCTCATACGCTTTTTGAAATTGACGTGGAATACGTGATCATGGATGGAAAGATCAAGATCGTCGATGAGCAGACGGGCCGGATTATGGAAGGTCGTCGGTACTCCGACGGTCTGCACCAGGCCATTGAAGCCAAGGAACGCGTTAAAGTGGAAGACGCCACGCAAACCTACGCGACGGTTACGCTGCAAAACTACTTCCGGATGTACCACAAACTTTCGGGTATGACGGGTACAGCCGAGACGGAAGCGGGTGAGTTCTGGCAGATTTACAAACTCGACGTAGTAGCCATCCCAACCAACCTGAAGATTGTTCGGAAGGACGAAGAGGATAAGGTATACAAAACCGTCCGGGAGAAATACAATGCCGTTGTTCAGGAAATTGATGAGCTGGTGAAAGCCGGTCGTCCGGTACTGGTGGGTACAACTTCGGTTGAAAACTCGGAAATCCTGAGCCGTTTGCTGCGGATGCGGGGTATTCAGCACCAAGTACTGAACGCCAAGCAACACCAACGCGAGGCTGAAATCGTAGCATCAGCGGGTCATTCGCGTAATGTAACCATTGCGACCAACATGGCCGGTCGGGGTACGGATATTAAGCTGACGCCTGAATCGAAAGGATCCGGTGGTTTGGCGATTATTGGTACGGAACGTCACGAATCGCGGCGGGTTGACCGTCAGTTACGCGGTCGGGCGGGTCGTCAGGGTGACCCCGGATCGTCTCAATTCTTCGTATCGCTGGAAGATAACCTGATGCGTCTGTTCGGTTCCGAGCGGATTGCCAAGGTGATGGACCGCATGGGTATGGAAGAAGGAGAGGTAATCCAGCACTCAATGATTACGTCTTCGATTGAGCGGGCTCAGAAGAAAGTTGAGGAAAATAACTTTGGTATCCGGAAGCGTCTGTTGGAATACGACGACGTGATGAACTACCAGCGGGAAGCCATTTACAAACGCCGGAAAAATGCGTTGTTTGGTGACCGTCTGGCCCTGGATATTGCCAATATCACGTACGACGTCTGCGAAGAACTGGTCAACAATAATCCAAGCTTCGAAGAACTTGAATTGCGGGTGATTGAGACCCTTGCTATTCAGTTGCCCTTCACTCGGGATGAATTCCTGCGGATGAAGCCTGAGCAGCGTACCCACCAATTGCACGCAGCTGCTGAAGCTCATTATCAGGCAAAAGGTGCGGACATTGCTCAACGGATGCGTACGTTCTTCCAGGATCTGTTCGAAGCGAACCAGGGCAATGTGAACGAGCAATCGGTCATTGGACTGCCCTTTACTGATGGAGAGCATGTGATGGGCTTCCAGGTAAATTTCCTGAAAGCACTGAATTCTGAAGGCCGGGAAGTGACGCGTGAAATTGAAAAGAATATCGCTCTGACGGTGATTGACCAGGAATGGAAAGAACACCTCCGCGATATGGATGACCTGAAGCAATCGGTACAGAATGCCGTATTCGAGCAAAAAGATCCCTTGCTGATTTACAAGTTCGAATCGGTTGACCTGTTCAAGCAGTTCATCAATAAAGTCAACTTTGACATTGTTCAGTTACTCATGCGTTATGATGTGCCTGAGCTATTCGTTGATCAGCCGCAGGTACCTCAGCCGCCGCGTCGCCCTGAACCACAGCCCCAACTACAGACGAGTAAAGACGATGTATCTGGACTGACGGGCGGAAGTGGACCGAGCGTAGAAGAGCTTGAAGAAATTGCTCCTGCGATGGAACGGCCTCGTCAGCAACCCATTCGTGTTCAGAAGATTGAACCCAACCAACGCGTATCGGTTCAGTACATGGATGGCCGCGTAGAGCGGGATGTGAAGTTCAAGAAAGTAGAAGAAGATGTGAAACGTGGCGTATGCGTACTGATTGATTAATATCGGTTGCTAGCGTTAATAAAAAAGGTCAGTCTCTGGTAGAGGCTGGCCTTTTTCCGTTTCCAGTTTTTTAGGTAAAATCCAATAAAGATAGCGGGACGGGTTGTCCGTAGCATTT
>NZ_NMPS01000239.1:0-11183 GCF_002261125.1 Siphonobacter sp. BAB-5385
TACATTCCATGTCGGCACGCCCACCGCTCTTTTGATCCTGCTCTAGGCTACTGAACAGTCAGGTATAAGGACCAAATCTAGTCTAGGTGAATAACGAGCCAATCTTTTAAACTCCTATGCCTCCTACCGTCGGCACCAAACTCAGTTTATACACCTAACAATGGACATTAATACAAAAAACCCAGAGCCTAAACAGACTCTGGGCTAACTATATCAAAAGGCACTCGAACTATCGGTACGGATGAATAGTCTGAATATACCCTTTTTCATCATGGAGCAACGGAGTCACTTTTATACTCCGTAAATGCGTCACCCCTTTGGATAAACTGGAATCATGGTAAAACAAATACCACTGCCCATTGAATTCACAAATGGAGTGATGGGAGGTCCAGCCGACTACGGGTTCCAGAATCCTTCCCGCGTAGGTAAAAGGTCCGTAGGGACTGTCTCCGATGGCGTAGCAGATGTAATGCGTATCGCCCGTAGAATACGAGAAATAATATTTGTCCTGATACTTATGTACCCAACTCGCCTCAAAAAAGCGGCGGTCGTTATCTCCGGCCGTTAGTACTTCGCCGTTCTCATCCGTCAGCACCATCTCTCTGACCTCTTCGGCAAAAGACAGCATATCCTCCGTCAGCCGGGCGACCCGAGGACCCAGAGCGGGTTCATCACCGACCGGCTCCTGATGGGCGGCATCGAAGGAATTATTCCGATACGATTGAAGCTGTCCGCCCCACAAACCGCCGAAGTATAGATACGCCGCTCCGTCATCATCGACAAAAACGGCGGGGTCAATCGAATAACTATCCTGAATCGGTTCCGCCTCGGGCGTGAAAGGACCCGCGGGAGAATCGCTAACGGCTACGCCAATCTGGAAAATCCCGTCGGCTTTTTTGGCCGGGAAGTAGAGGTAATATTTTCCGTCTTTAGACGCCGCATCCGGAGCCCACATTTGCTTTTCAGCCCAGGGAACATCGTTCACGTGCAGAGCCAGTCCGTGATCGACAACGGCAGATTCCGGCGTTTCCATGGAAAAAACGTGGTAATCTTCCATCGCAAAATGACTTCCCAGATCATCAAAGGGGATACCCGCCTCTATGTCGTGCGAGGGATAGATATAAATTTTCCCTTCAAACACGTGAGCCGACGGATCTGCTGTATACAGGTCTGTCACCAGAGGCTGGGAAATGGCCCGCTTGTTTAATTCCTCAAAATCAATGTGTTCAATTGAATCTTCTGGCATACTAGGCTTCGTTAGGGGTGTTTAATACGGGACTGCGTCTGGCCTGCAGTTCCCTTTCGAGTTTGTCTTCCATTTTCTTGTCAATTCCATAACCCAGCAGCAGCGTGGCTCCGCCGATGAAAATCAGGCCCGGCACCACGCTCACCAGGAACCGAATTCCTTCTACGGCACTTTCCATCTGTACCGTCGCATCCGCATCGTAGCCGAATACGCTCAGCAACCAGGCCGAAATGGCTCCGCCAAAGCTCAGGCCCACTTTCAATCCAAAAATCATGGCGGAAAATATGATCGCCGTTGCTCGCCGGTTGTTTTTCCATTCGCTGTAATCCGCCACGTCCGCAATCATTGCCCAGAGCAGGGGAATCGTGATGCCGTACAGGAAGCCATGTAACGTCTGTAAGGCAAAAACAGTCGATACAGCCGTCTGGGGCAGAAAATTGATGAGGATCAAACTGGCCCCCGAAAGAGCCACAAAAAGGGCGTAGATATTACGTTTACCCACTTTATCAGCCAGCGGCTTCGAGCAGATAATGCCAGCAATCATCGCCAGGGTACTCGCCGCACTTACCACACTGGCAGTAGCATAGGGAGCACTACCGGGCTTACGAAATTCCGCCAGGGCTGCTTCTCCGGTGACACTTTCCAGTTGATTGAGCCAATTACTAAAGCCCAGGTTTTCTAAAAAGGCCACCTGACTACCCACCGTGAGGTAATACTTGAAGTAAAAGATATTCATACCACCTTTAATTGCCAGCGTGATGAAAATCAGTACCGTCAGTCCCAGCATAATTAACCAGGGTCGGTTGTTGACCAAATCCGATAAATCCTGCAATAAGGGCGTCTTTTGTTCTTTGGGAGGTGATACGCGTTCTTTGGTGGTTAGAAAGGTGATCAGAAAACAGATCACTCCGGTAATGGCGAATACTTTCATAACCTGCTCGAATCCAGCCGCTTTATCGCCCTGACCAATCGAAATCACCAGGGGCAATAATAATACCTGTACCGTAAACTGAGCAATCATCACGGCCACGAAACGGTACGAAGACAGACTGTTTCTATCTTTCATATCGCCGGTCATGACACCACTTAAAGCAGAATACGGCAGGTTATTGGCTGAATATACGACCACCAGAATCACGTATGTAACGAAGGCGTAAGCGATTTTACCGCTCTCATTGAACGAAGGGGTGGAAAAGGCCAGCAACGCAATAATACCGAAAGGTACGGAAGTCCACAGCACCCAGGGACGAAACTTGCCCCACCGGGTATTGGTCCGGTCGGCAATGGCTCCCATCGCCAGATTGAATACGGCCCCAATCACCCCGCCGGTCAGCATGATAAAGCTGGCACTTCCGGGGGATATTTTGTAGACATCCGTATAGAAAAACGTAAGAAAAGCCATCAGGGTCTGAAAAATCAGGTTTGCGGCCAGATCGCCCAGGCTGTACCCTATTTTTTCGAGGACTGTTAATTTGGTGGATACGTGCGGTTCCATACGATTAGGTGCGGGGTTTACTATTGGTTCGCCTGAATTACTTTGTAGAAGGCTGGCTTGGGGTTGTACTGACGGTCAAATAACAGGGGGTAATTGGTCCGCCCCCGTACGGGCCAGCCATTCAGCCAGCTTTGTCCGTCATGAACGCCCCAGAACGTCACGCGTGAAATCTTGTCTTTATGCTTGATGAATAACTTGAACAAGGCCTCGTAATCGCTGGCGAGTTTCTGTTGAAGGGAATCCGGCAAGGCGTTTGGGTAGGGATTCAGGCCTTTGTCGTTTTTCATTTGCTGACTCACTTCGGCTCCCTGAAAATCGCGTTTCAGTACCTCAATGTCCAGCTCGGTAATCGCCACTTTGATGCCCAGGGCCGAATACTGGAGAATACTCTCTTCAATGTGCTGTAAGGGAATTTTACCCGCGTGCCAATGGCCCTGAATGCCTACGCCGTCAATCCGGACGCCCGCTGCCTGTATTTTTTTGATGATGGCGATACAGCCCGCCCGTTTGGCCGGTTGCTCGTTGTTGTAATCGTTGTAGTACAGATCGGTTTCGGGCGAAGCTTCCTGAGCCAGCTTGAAGGCTTCCGTAATATAATTTTCACCCAGCCGGTTCAGAAAAATGGATTTCCGAAGCGTTCCGTCCTCGTTCAAGGCCTCGTTCACCACATCCCAGGATTGTACTTTCCCCCGATACCGACCAGCTACCGTCTGAATATGATTCCTGAAAAACAATTGAAGGGAATCATTGCTTTTAATTTTCCGTACGAAGCCGGGTAACTGACTGTGCCAGATCAAGGTATGGGCATTGATGGCCAGTTTGTTTTTCTTGCCAAATTCCACCAGCTTGTCGGCATAGGTGAAGTCATACTGATCCCAACGCGGATGGATCACTTCCGCCTTCATGATGTTTTCGGGCGTAGCCGCGTTGAATTGTTCGGTAACTAATTGAATTTCTTTGGGGTTTTTCTCGTCAATCTGACCCGCATTCAAAGCCGTCCCGATCAGGAAATAATCTTTATACACCTCTTTAAGAGAGGGCAGGTTTACTGACATTACTGGCCTGGTTTCCGGCTTGAAATGCGTCATCGCCAAACTGGTCAGCCCCAGTAGGAAAAGGGGTGTATATTTAAATCGCATACAGATTAGTTAGTTTTCGTTTGATAGATGGTCTCTTCCGGACCTAAATAGCTTTGTTCAACGCCGCCAAAATCAACCACCAGTTTTTGAAGCACCACGCCCGGATTCACCAGCCAGAACTTCAGCGTATGTTTCCCCGGCTTGTCAAAAACGTGTTTGCTGGTTTTGATAATGATATTGCTGCCCGCCCACTTATTCCAGATGCCGCGGTCACTGGTTTTGTCCTCCTGGTTGATACTAAAAATTTGGGCAGGTGCATCGTCTACGGAAATGGCGTACTGCAAACCCTTCTCCGAACTATAGAAATTTAGACTGGGGGAAAAGTAGGCGTGAATGGTGGCTTCGCCAGCGGAGTACGTATCGACATCGTATTCCACGTGAGGGGCGTTGCCTTCGGGTTTTTGCTCCGGGGCTGTCACCGGAAAAGCCGTAAGGGCCGAACCCGTTCGACCGTGGTCGGGTAACACCTTCCAGGTTATTGTGTTGGAATGAATCGCTCTTGAGAAATGGTCGGCTTCGATGGAGACACCCCGTTTTTCATCCTGATAAAACGCATGTCCTGAAGTCTTTGCCTGCCCTTTCGTTTGCTGATTCGTTTGGGGTTGGGGCAATGGCTTCTCGGTACCTTCATTCGCGGCTAAACGCATCACTTTCGGCATTCGCTGCACGTTGGGCTGCTGCCAGCTGGTGTAGCCAATGTGCGTCTGACTCATCAAGTGATTCCATTTTCCGTTGTTGAGCTGATGATACCGTTGTGTAATGAGCGAATCGTTGGCGTACAGCTCTTGTACTTTGTCAGCGTACGCATTGGTTTGCTTCCACTTTTGCTGGTAGGCCTCGGTATTGAGAGCAACGTAATAATACATCGCATTGAGGTTGGCACAGGCCTGGATGGGGTGCAGTACCAGTTGAAAAAAAGCATCCCGGTATTGCGTCGGAATTTGCTGGTTTAAAGCTTCTGCTTTGGCTAACAACTGGTTATAATCCGCAACCACTTTCGCCCATTCGCCGGTTTCCAGCGAGTAAGTTTTGGCATCCAGCAATTCGGGTTTTCTCCGGGCATTGTACTTGGCGTACCGGGCTAACAGAAAGGCAATGTCGCGGGCGTGCGTCTCGCCAAACTGAGCCGCTGCCCAGGTTTCCGTATACGATTGCAGCTGGTCGGCTCCAATCCGATCCGGATTCCAGGCGTAATCCAGGAAGAAGGAGATCGGAAACTCCATGGGTTTTAAGTCGCCCACGTTCACAATCCAGATATTTTTGACGTCATGCTGCCAGGCCAGGTGCATCTGTTCCCAAATCCGGGGCAGTGGATTGGTATTCAGCCATTTGTAATTTCTGGGACCGCCTACGTAGTCAAAATGGTAATAAATGCCGTAACCACCTTTGCGGGCTTTGGCAGTCGGAGCCGGAAGCTTGCGAAGGTTGCCCCAGTTATCATCACACAGCAGCAGAGTCACGTCCTCCGGTACTCGCATTCCCTTGTCGTAGTAATCCTGCACTTCTTTGTACAAGGCCCATAGTTGTGGGGTTTGCTCGGCTCCTTTTCCCGTTACTTCCGAGATAATTTCCCGCTGATCTTTGACAATTTGTTCGAGCAAAGCCGTTGCGGTTTCCCGGGACATAGGTTCGTCGCCGTCTCCCCGCATGCCGACACTCACGATTTTCTCATTTGTGGCCCGCTGCATGCCATCCCGCCAAAACCGACTCAATTCCTGCTTATTTTGCTCGTAATTCCAGGGACCTTTCCCGAATCGACGCCACTCATCGTGAGCCCGCATCAGGGGTTCATGATGGGAGGTACCGATTACGATTCCGTACTTCTCAGCCATTCGTATGTTGAGCGAATCATCCGCGTAGAAGGCGTTGCCCCACATCGCTGGCCAGAGATAATTGCCCTTCAACCGAAGAATGAGTTCGAATACTTTTTCGTAAAACTTGTGATTGAAACCCCCGAATTTCTCCTTCGTCCAGCCAGACAGGGCCGGAGCTTCGTCATTCAGAAAGATGCCTCGATATTTTACCTGGGGAGCGTCGCTAACGACTACATTGTTAAGCAGGTAGATTTCGCTTTGTTTTTTACCGGTACATCGGCCCACCAATGCCAGGGAGACACGCCCAGTTGACGGGAAAGTTCGAAAACCCCGTACGCTACGCCTCGTCGATCACTTCCACTAATGACCAAGGCCTGAGCAATCGCAGGCATCGGTTTTTGCAGCGTTTGAAGATGGTACGTCTCCCAGGCCCTTTGCAGCTTGGAAGGATTGAGCTTCTTCCCGGCTACGAGTTGCTTTATCCAGGCAGATTGTCCAGGCGTACCAATCGCAATTACGTTTTGTTTAACCTTGTCCAGGGTATGAACAATGGGTAGCTGACGGCCCGTCACGAGTTCAATGTCTTTTTGCAGCAGTTGAGCCGACGTCTGCAACAGCTCCGTCTCGTTCGCATCAACATAAATGACCGACTGGGTAATCGCGAAAGGAGTAGGTTTGGTCGATACGATCTGCTGAGCGTGTGCCGCTGAAAGCCAAAGCACTCCTATGGCAATAAGTATTCTAATGTTCATGTCTGCTTTTTATCCAATCAATGAACGCTGGTTTAGGTAGCTAAGTCGTTAGGAAAGCATTCGTAGTTTACAGACTTATCCATGAAGCCTAAAACCATGACTTTTTAAAGAATTAGTTTAACAAAAGTATCCAGTAAGGCTCCGCACCTGTGAGAACAGATGTATAAAAGAGTGATACAAATGTTTAAAAAGGCCTAACTTAACTACTTATACGTTTATTCAGACACCCCTACGTATGGATTCAACCGTGAAAAGAATGCTGTGGCAAATAATCCTTTCCATTACGCATTCGCCTACTAGGAAGACGGGTATTTTACACCTTCTGGCTTTTGCTGATCATTTTCACGGATTCCATAATTAGTTTAACTCATGCTATCTTACTTAAGCTATTTTCATGATTATACTAATAAATAATTATATTTGTCTTATACTCTGCCAAGCCTGTTTTTAACTTATGGATGCTACATAAGGACACCGCCTGCGATAAGCTGGGAGTTTACTATAGACGATTAACTGAGGTTCATGAACATCCTTTACAAAATTTTACTGAGTACGCTCCTTATCCTTTCCCAATTCAAGGCGTTTGGGGAATCCCAGCCGTTGATGTTTACCACGCTTACTACGAAAGATGGGCTTTCTTCAAACACCGTCGCTGCCATTCTGAAAGATCGGTACGGTCTGCTCTGGTTTGCTACGGAAGATGGACTCAATAAATACAACGGTTCCAATTTCACCGTCTACCGCCATAGCGACGCGGACCCTACCAGCTTAGGCTCCAATGATGTATCCGCTTTGCATGAGGATCGGGAAGGTCGTCTCTGGGTAGGTTCCATTGAGGGGTCGCTTCATCTGTACGACCGAAAGAAGGATTCATTCATCCGGATTAATGTCGGACTGAATGTGTATTCGATTTGTAGTGATCAGCAGGGAATGATCTGGGTCGGTACACACTCGGGCGTTTTCAATATCGATCCTAAAACGCTAAAAATCACGACTCCCAGCGTGAATGGCTACGCATTAGGTGATGGAAAACCCTGCCGTCGTGTCTTTGAAGACCAGCAAAACCGAATCTGGATTGCCACCAATGATGGCCTGTATGTCTATCAAAAACAAACCAATCAGGTAAAAGCATTTTTTAACGATCCTCAAAATCCTAAAAGTCTGACCAGCAGTACCATCATGTCGCTTGCTCAGGACAAACGGGGAAATCTGTGGGTAGGTACCCAAAACGGACTTAACCGGCTATTACCCGATGGCAATGGCTTTGAAACCTTTCGTTTCAAAAAAGAAGATCCCAAATCCATCAGTAATAACATCATTTACGCCATCGCGGCTGATGAGAATCATAAGTTGTGGATTTGTACGGAGATGGGGTTAAATATCCTGGACATTGAAACGGGCCAAGCGGAGCGATACCTGCCGAACCCGAACAGCCCGTATAGCCTGGCCAATAAATCCGTCAAATGCCTGTTGATTGATCCCAGGGGTATTACCTGGCTGGGCACGTATCAGGGTGGAGTCAACAAGTACGATAAAAACCTGACCCTGTTTGGTTTACAACGGAGTCGCCCCGGCGATAACGCCAGTTTGAGTGCCCCTTTTGTTACATCTTTTGCTGAAAAAGCCAACGGAGATCTGTTTATCGGAACGGACGGCGGCGGATTGAATCTATACAACCGCAAAACCAATCACTTCAATCGGATTAACCTGTATTCAAGCGAAGGTACGCCCTTGCCCAACCTGGCCATTCTCTGTATGACGCAGGCTCCCCGTCAGCAAGTCTGGATTGGCACATTTCAGGAAGGGCTATTTTTGCTGGACGCCAATACCGGAAAAAGCCAACAATTCAAGATGGGTCCTTCCCCCACCCACCTCAATCACAATGATATTTTCTGCGTGAAAACGGACCGGCGGGGCAAGGTATGGATCGGCACGAACGGCGGGGGACTGAACTGTTATGACCCCGTCCGAAAGGAGTTTACGTACCTGAATCCGCCCTCCAAATCCAACCCTTCCCTCATTCCACTGAATGGGTACATCCGGGCTGTTGAAGAAGATAGCCACGGTAACCTCTGGATTGGATCGCTGGGAACGGGGGTTGCGGTATATAATCCGTTGACCCAGAAAGTCTTCCGTTATGACAAGGGAAACAGTCATCTTCCCAGTAACCGAATCACGGCCCTTCATTACGACCGGAAGGGAAACATGTGGGTCGGAACGAATGGCGGAGGGCTCGCCCGGTTTGATTCGGCTTCCCATTCGTTTGTGCGGTATGGGGCAGAAAAAGGATTGCCCAGCAGCATCGTAAACAAAATTCTTGAAGATCAGGAAGGTAGAATCTGGGTGACTACCAATAAAGGCATCAGTAGCCTGCAACAGGGAGCCAACCGGTTTACCAATTACACCTCGCACAATGGACTTCAGGACGACATCTTTGCGTTTGGCTCGGGTATTCGTACGTCGGACAATACTTTATTTTTTGGCGGGATCCACGGATTCAATTTCCTGACTACTGGCAATATCAAGCAAAGTGCTTTGTCACACCCCATTTTATTTACGGACCTGAAAGTAGGAAACAAAACCATTACTGCCGCGGATTCCAGTATTACCTCCGAGCACATCTCACTGGCCAAGTCCATTCATCTGGATTACAAACAGAATTTTTCCATCAGCTACGCCTCCCTCAATTATACCAATGCTCACCAGAATATCTATCGGTATCGGTTAAAAGGCTATCAGGAAGAATGGTACTATGCGGGCACCACGACCGTCGCTCATTATACGAACTTAAATCCCGGCGAATACACCTTCGAAGTACAGACTACTATTCACGGCAACGTCTGGAATCCGAACGGAGCCTCGATACAAATTGTAGTTAACCCACCCTTTTATCTCACTTACTACGCGTTTGCTTTTTACATCCTGGCAGCGGGCTTTACGATCTGGTCGCTCCGTCGTCGGGGGATTCGGAAGATCAAAAAGAAATTCGCGGAAGAGCAGCAACAACGGGAAGTACAGCGGATTCGGGATCTGGATCAAATGAAAATCAAGTTTCTTACCAACCTGAGCCATGAGTTCCGTACCCCCATTTCCCTGATTCTGGCTCCGCTGGAAGGTATTTTAGCCAAGAAACACGAGTCCGCCATTGACTCCCAGTTGCAGACCATCGATCGAAACTCCAAACGTCTGCTTAACCTGGTAAATCAGTTGCTGGATTTCAAGCAAATTGAACAACAGGAACAGACGCTACAGGTCTCTACCCGAAATGTGGTCGCTTTTGCCAAAGAAACCTGCGACTCCTTCCAGGATCTGTCGGAGAAAAAACACATTGATTTTGTATTCCAGAGTTTTGTACCCGATCTGGATCTTACGCTGGACTTTGATAAGATCGAACGCGTGCTGTACAACTTACTTTCCAATGCCTTCAAATTCACGCCCAAGGGTGGAAAAATTAAACTCAAAGTCTTTTCTCAGGTAGACGATCGTAATCCGGACCAGCACTGGTTTTGCATTGCCGTATCGGATACGGGTATTGGCATTTCCCAGGATAAGCACCTGCACATTTTTGAACGATTCTACCAGGAAGAAGCCAAGGGTTTCATCAATCAGGGCAGTGGCATTGGCTTATCGATTGCTCAGGAATTTGTATTGATGCACGGCGGAAAGCTATCCGTGGATAGCGAGCCGGGTAAAGGAAGCACATTCATTATTTACCTGCCGCTGGCCGAAGCCTCTCAAAAGGTGTTTTTACCCGAAGAAATCGTGGAACCCAAACCCTTGCCACCGGGCAAACAGGCCCTGGGACCGAGTGGAATTGATACGGCGGACCGCATCCTGGTGGTGGAAGACAACGAAGAATTCCGGCATTTTCTGGTCGAACGCCTCAAAGGACAGTACAATGTTTTTGAAGCCGCCGATGGTCGGGAAGGCTGGCAAAAAACGCTTTCTACCCATCCGACGCTGATTATCAGCGACATCGCAATGCCGCACGTGGACGGGATTGAATTCAGTCAGAAGGTAAAATCAGACAAGCGAACCAGCCATATCCCCTTGATTTTATTAACGGCCTCCACGGGAGATCAGCAGCAACTCCGGGGGCTTTTATCCGGGGCGAATGACTACCTGACGAAGCCGTTCAACTATGAGATTTTGAATGCGAAAGTAAATAACCTTCTGGCATTAAATCGCGTTTCGAAGGGCTATTACTCCAAACGAATTAACCTGGTTTCTCCCGAGGTTGAAGTAGAATCAGCGAATGAAAAACTCCTGAAAGACATCGCCTTTTTCATTGACGAGCATATTAATAGTTCTGTACTAAGCGTAGAAAACCTGAGTAAACACGTGGGTATGAGCCGGGGATCGCTCTACAGTAAATTGCTGGAACTGACTGGAAAAACGCCCGTGGAATACATTCGATCGGTTAAGCTGGAGAAGTCCGCAACGCTGCTGGAGAAGAGTGATCTGAATATTTCGCAGATAGCTTATTCCGTAGGATTCCCGAATGCAAACTACTTCACCAAGTCTTTTAAAAGTCAGTTTAATATGCTGCCGTCGGAGTACCGGAATGCGAAGAATCTGTCGAATTAGAGGCTAATTCGTGCCTGTTGGGTATCTTATTTTGTTATTAACCTAGATCGGATTCAGTACTTCAGATAGGGCTGTTCGGTAGCCCAAAAGCCTTCCAGGCTGCACCTCTCCATGACCAACCATTCCATGGGGGCCATCCCATGGCGGCGA
>NZ_NMPS01000240.1:0-90475 GCF_002261125.1 Siphonobacter sp. BAB-5385
TACATTCCATGTCGGCACGCCCACCGCTCTTTTCATCCTGCACTAGGCCACCGCATTGCGGATGAAAAAGGCGGTTTGAGCCCGACATGGAATGTGATAGGACGGGGTTCGGGTTTATGTCGTCCATGAAGGTATTTGTATGTGCAAAACAACTATCAACTAATGACCGGTAACTATTGTCAGAAGATGAAAATCTCTCCCGCCCGTGAGCAACGGAATGCCCTACGACAGCCGCAACGCGGTGGCCTGAAGCGGGCTGTTGTCAGGCATGGAGAGGCTCACGGGCTACTAGTCGGCCAGTAAGCAGGACCAAACCCGGTCTATATGCACTAAACCCCAGTAGGGACGAAAGCATAGCATCGATTCCCGTAGAAATTGATCCAACAAAAACCAACGAATAAACCCAAAAACACCTCTTTACCCTTGAGTATATGTCTTTACTCGATTGGATCGTACTGGGCGTTACCCTAACCTTCATTGTGGGTTACGGCATCTACCGCAGTCGACAGCAACAAAACCTGGAAACCTACCTGACGGGCGGCCATACGCTGACCTGGTGGCACGTCTGCCTGAGCGTGATGGCTACCCAGGCCTCGGCGGTTACCTTTCTGTCGGGACCGGGACAGGCTTATACCGACGGCATGCGGTTCGTGCAGTTCTACTTCGGACTGCCCCTGGCCATGGTCGTCATTTCCATTACCTTTATTCCGATTTTCCATCGACTAAACGTCTATACCGCGTATGAATATCTCGAAACGCGGTTCGATCTGAAAACCCGTACCCTCACGGCCCTGCTGTTTCTGTTGCCCCGCTGGCTTTCCACGGGTATCAGTATCTACGCCCCGAGTATCATTCTTTCCACCATTTTTGGCTGGGATATTGTCTGGACGAATCTGGCCATGGGTGGGATTCTGCTGATCTACACCGTGCTGGGCGGGAGCCGGGCGGTGAGTTATACGCACGTGCAGCAGATGTTTATCGTCCTCGGTGGAATGTTTCTGGCGGGTTATCTGGTCGTGCGGCTCCTGCCCGAAAACATGGGTTTGGTCGATACATTGGAAGTGGCCGGGAAGATGGGGAAGCTACAAACCATCAACTGGCAATTCGACTGGAATGATCGCTACAACATCTGGTCAGGACTGATTGGCGGATTTTTCCTGCAGCTAAGTTATTTCGGTACCGACCAGTCGCAGGTCGGTCGGTACCTCGGGGGCGAAACCATCGGACAAAGTCGGCTGGGCCTGCTTATGAACGGTATCGTCAAAATTCCCATGCAGTTTCTGATTCTGCTGGTGGGAGCGTTGGTGTTTGTCTTCTACCAGTTTCATCAGCCCCCCTTGCTGTTTAACGAAACGGCTTTAAAGAAAGTCGAACATACCGCCCAATACCAGACGCTTCAGCGGGAGCATACGCAGCGATTTGAGGAAAAAAAGCAGGTCGTTACGCAATTGCAATCGGCCCTCGAACGCGGAGATGAAGGTCATATTACATCTTTACAACAACGCGTCCAAACCCTCGACCACCAAACCACGGAGCTTCGGAATCAAACCAAAAAACTGGTACAGGCCGAGGGCGGCGACGCTAACGATACCAACTACGTATTTTTATCTTTTGTGGTGAAATACCTGCCGCCGGGCGTGGTGGGCCTGCTGATTGCCATTATTTTTATCGCTTCGATGGGGTCTATCGCTTCGGCCATCAGTTCGCTTACGTCGAGCTTCGTGGTGGATATTTACCGACGCATGTGGGTCAAAAACGGTACGGAAGCCCATTACATCCGGGTATCAAAAATCAGTACGGCGGTTTGGGGCATGCTTAGTATTGCGGTTGCTATGTACGCCAGCCGCGTGGGGAGCCTGATCGAAGCCGTTAATATTCTGGGATCGCTGTTCTACGGAACGGTTCTGGGCGTATTTGTTGTTGCCTTTTACTTTAAGTCGATTGGAGCCCAGGCTACGTTCTGGGCGGCAGTGGGAGCCGAGATTCTGGTAGTCGTGTGCTGGGTACTGAATCTGACGGCTTTTCTCTGGCTCAACGTCATTGGCTGCGTGGCTGTGGTGGGGCTGGGTCTGGTGCTGAAAGGGCTGGACCGCACCACTAATTCACCAACTCAGGATTAAATGTATGCAGGAAGCACTTGTTCATCTGGTTCATCGCGACGCCAAACTGGCTCAAGTTCTGGCGGCGGTAACCTTACCCGACCCGGAACCAACGGGCGATTTATACTACGACTTACTTGATTCTATCGTTTCCCAACAGTTGTCGACGAAGGCCGCTGCCGTTATTTTTCAGCGATTTCTAACCCTGTTTCCCGGCGAGTACCCGCATCCGCAGCAACTTTTGGCTCTGGATATTGAGACGTTGCGTTCGGTGGGCTTGTCCAGGTCGAAAGCCCATTACATGCAGAATGTAGCGGAGTTCTGGTTGAAGGAAAAGCTGGAAAACAAGAACTGGGACGAGTATGACGATGATGCCCTCGTTGATTACCTCAGCCAGATCAAAGGCGTGGGCCGCTGGACGGTGGAAATGATTCTAATCTTTACGTTACAGCGTCCGGACGTATTTCCCGTCGATGATCTGGGCGTACAGCAGGGCATGATGCTGGTGTATGGGCTGGAAAAAGACCGGAACCTTCGCAAGCGGATGATCGAAATCGCCGAAAACTGGCGACCCTACCGAACCACGGCCAGCCGGGCCATGTGGCGGTGGAAAAATCAACAGAAAAACAGTAACTAATACCTTAAAACGCGGTCTGGACTCAGTTTCGGGCCGCGTTTGTTTCGCTATGCGTCTTCCTACTTTAGTAATAATCGCCGGTCCGACGGCCGTTGGAAAAACAGAATTGTGCGTACGATTGGCCCAGGAACTCGGCACGGAAATTGTTTCGGCGGATTCCCGGCAGTTTTACCGCGAACTCAGCATCGGTACGGCCAAACCCAGTCTGGCCGAGCGGCAGGGCGTACCGCACCATTTCGTCGATTCGCACTCCATTGCCGAGTATTTCAGCGTAGGTGACTTTGAACGCGAAGCCCTGCAAACCATTCAGGAAATTTTTACCCGTACCAACGTAGCTATCCTGACGGGTGGTTCCGGCCTGTTTCTCAAGGTAATTACCGACGGAATGGACGAAATGCCCGAAGTGAATCTGGACATTCGGAAGCAATTGATGGAACGGTTCGAGCAGGAGGGAATTACCCCGTTGGTCGATGAACTTCGCCAGCTCGATCCGGCGTATTTCGACTACGTGGATCGCAACAATACCCAACGCATCGTACGGGCTCTGGAAGTTTGTTTAGCGACGGGTAAGCCATACTCCAGCTTCCGGACCGGACACAAAGTCGAGCGTCCCTTCCGAATACTGAAAATATGCCTGACCCGCGACCGGGCCATTCTCTATGACCGGATCAATAATCGGGTGGAATCGATGATCCAGCAGGGACTCGTCGAAGAAGTCCGAAGCGTGGCCGGGTACCGAAACCATTATGCCTTGAAAACGGTGGGCTATCAGGAAGTATTCGACTATTTCGACGGTACGTATGCGTACGAAACCATGGTTGAGAAAATCCAGCAGAATAGTCGCCGGTATGCCAAACGTCAACTCACCTGGTTTCGTCATCAGGATCATTTCCAATGGTTTGATGCGGAAGATTACGATGGCGTCAGGGCCTACGTACTGGAAAACCTTGGTTCCTGACTTTTCAGGGCTTGTCTAACACACGATGACTACTTCTTACAAAACGATACCCTCGCCCGTCGGTTCGCTAACACTGGTGGCCAGTCAGCATGGACTAGCGGCTATTCTGTGGGAAAATGATCGCCCCGAACGTGTCTCCGTTGGTTTGGGTACGCCGAACGAGCAACACCCAATATTGCTGGAAACGGAACAACAGTTAAAGGAATATTTTGCGGGAAAACGAAAGACGTTCACCTTACCCCTGGACTTCATCGGAACCGATTTTCAGAAACAAGTCTGGCAGGCCTTGCTAACCATCCCTTACGGTCAAACCCGCACCTACGGCGACATTGCCCAACAACTGGGAAATCCGCAGGCAGTACGAGCGGTGGGTGGTGCTGCGAATCGTAATCCGATTTCGATTGTGGCCCCTTGTCACCGGGTCGTAGGGGCGTCGGGTAAACTCGTAGGGTTTGCGGGTGGATTAGTGCATAAAAATCGGCTGCTGCGGCTGGAAGGAGCCCTTGCACAAATTGCATTGTGGGAGTAAAAAACTCGCTTGTCCTGAAGACCAGTCCATTAAACGTATAGAAGCAAAAACACGACTAAGCCGAAGAGGACTCTGGAATTTGAAAAATTATTATCTGTAATCAATCTAAATATAAATAAATTTGGGGCGTTCATAATTAGTTAATTCCATGCACCCCTATTTAAAACTTCCCTATCTGCTTCTTTTAACCTTCTTTCTTTTCTCTACTGCCCAGGCTCAATCCGATCGTACTACCCTTCAGGGAACGGTCCGCACCGAAAAAGGAATCGCCGCGTTCATCAACATTTCGCTGGAACAGGAGGGCCGCATCCGAGCCATCACCACCGCCGACGAAGCCGGGAATTTCTCGATGAAAGCCACCGCCGGGTCCTACACAATTATTGCCAGTGGGGTAGGCTATGAAACCGTACGCCAGGCCATTACGCTGGTAGCCGGTGAGAAAAATGAAGTGACGTTACAAACGACAGAAACCAATAAACAGCTTTCCGAAGTGATCGTTTCGGCAGGCCGTCGGGTGGAGACGCTGGCGGAAACGCCTTCTTCCGTTACGGTGATTGCTGGAAAGGAACTGGAAACGCAGGCGGGCATTAGTCCTAACGTTGCCAACATTCTCTCGAACACGGTACCCGGACTCGCTCCTTCCACCAACCAAACCGGTAATAGCGGCCAAACCTTACGCGGCCGTAACGTGCTGGTACTCATCGACGGCATTCCGCAATCAACGCCCCTGCGAGCCGGTGGCCGCGATATTCGTACCATCGACCCTTCCGTGATTGAACGTATTGAAGTCATCAAAGGAGCCACCTCCATTTATGGTAACGGAGCCGACGGTGGCTTGATTAATTATATCACCAAGAAAGTACGTCCCGAAAATCATACAGGCGGTTCTACGCAACTAGCCATGACGGGCAATACGCAGGGGGACAGCACCTTTGGTTACCGCTTTTCCCAGCAATTTTTCGGACGTACCGGAAAAGTAGACTACGTCGTGAGCGGTATGCACGAAAAAACGGGCGTATTCCGGGATGGCGAAGGACAGGTCATTTCACCCGAATACGGTCTGGGCGAAACGCGTATCTACAACGCATTCGTGAAAGTTGGGTATGATATATCCAGCAAGCATCGGATTGAAGGGATGTACAACTTCTACGGCTCTAATCAGCATTCTAATTACGTACTAAAGCCGGGGAAGTATGGCGTCAGTCCGGCCATCGGTGTAATTGGCAAACGCGTAGGTGTGGATGAAGGAACGCGGCATAACCACAACGCCAACCTTCAGTACATCGGTCGAAACATCATCGGCGGAACGAGTATCAACGCCAGTTTGTACTTTCAGGATTTCCTGACGGTGTATTCCAACTCGGCTTCGTTTTACGGTTCCGGCCAATCGCAGATTCCTTCCCAGAAAAAAGGACTTCGGATCAATCTGAATAGTCCTTTCGTGATTGCCAGCCGAATTCGCGGGGACGTTACCTACGGCTTTGATTTGCTTAACGACCAAACCTCGCAGTCGTTGGTAGACGGCCGGGCCTGGGTACCCAACATCAACATGCGAAATCTGGCTCCTTACGCTCAGTTGAGTACTGCTTTAATGGAAGGGATAACCCTAAAAGCGGGCGTTCGTGCAGAAAATATCAAAACCAAAATTGCCGATTTCAATACGCTCGCGACTGGACCTAACGGGCAGGGCAGTATTTTCGTGAAAGGCGGAAATCTGGATTACGAAGCCCTGGTCTTCAACGCCGGTTTGCGTTACTCTAAAAACAAAGCGTTTAATCCCTTCGTCAGTTATTCACAGGCGTTTTCGATTTATGATTTAGGTCGGATTCTGCGTTCGGCTCAGGAGAATACCATCGAAAAACTCCAAACGCAGCCCATCATTGTCAATAATTACGAAGTTGGGTTTAGTAGTCAGGTTGGGACGCTTTCCTTGTCGGCGGCGGGGTACATTAGTACGTCCAAGCTGGGAGCCAACTTCGTGGACCTGGGTGAAGGCGTGTACAGCACCGAGCGGGCTCCCGAACGCGTCTGGGGCTATGAAGTACAGCTTGACTGGTCGCCGGTATCGACGTTTTCTGTCGGAGGAAATTATGCCTTTACGGAAGGGAAAGTGGATAAAAATTCGGATGGGGATTATGAGACCTACCTGAACGCCAGTCGCATTTCACCCGATAAAACTACCCTTTACGCTCGTTATACCGGCATTAAAAACCTGAGTGTTGACCTCAACTGGTGGCGATTGGGCGACCGGGATCACTTTACACCCCGGGCTAACGGGACGTATGCGATTTACGAAGGACGGATTCGATCCTACAACCTCTGGAATCTGAACGTTGGGTATAAGGTAAGTACGCAGGTGCGACTTAATCTGGGGGTTGAAAACCTGCTCAACACAAGTTACTACACCAATATCGCTCAGTTCTTCGGTAGTAACGAAAACTACACCCGAGGTAGCGGACGACGGTTTATGCTGATGGTAGGCTACTCGTTTTAAGGTTTGATTATGGTTTGAGATTTGAAAAACAGGCCCGGACGTGTTCGTACGTCTGGGCTCTTTTTTTGGTGTGAAGTCTCAATTGGTATGAAGTTTGAAAAGTTCAAGGCTTAACTATCTGTCGTTTGTACGGGAGTGGAGTAGTTTGAAGTTTAAAAAATTTAAAGCAATTGCCTATCCGTTGCTTTTATAAATTAGTTTACCCTTTCAAGCCTCTTCCCAAGCTGCCAGTTGTCCGTAGCATCCGCTACGGACGGCCTACTTGTTAGGCTCCGCCTAACCTACCGCTTGCTCCAAAGAGTACCGCTTTCATCTCAACCCATTCGGGCATTAAAAGATCATTAACGGCTCCCCAATTGTCCCTATCTGGCAAGGCTTTTGTGTCGTAGGAAGTCTGATACAAAACCTATCTACAGATATGGCTAAGACAATTGCGGCCGTAATGGTCGAAATGCTGGTACAGGCCGGAGTTCGACGCATTCACGGCATTGTGGGCGATTCCTTGAATGGGCTAGTCGACGAAATTCGCCGTTCCGGAGAAATCGAATGGATTCATTACCGACACGAAGAAGCGGCTGCCTTTGCGGCCGGAGCCGAAGCTCAGGCAACGGGCCAGCTGGCGGTATGTGCGGGTAGCTGCGGACCGGGAAACCTGCATCTGATTAACGGTTTATACGATTGCCACCGGAGTATGGCACCCGTTCTGGCCATTGCGGCTCAGATTCCGAGTATGGAAATTGGTACGGGTTATTTCCAGGAAACCAAGCCCGAGTACCTGTTTCAGCAGTGTAGTCACTACTGCGAAACGATTTCCTCGGCCAAGCAAATGCCCCGGGTATTCCAGATTGCGATGCAGAATGCAATCGGAAAACAGGGCGTAGCGGTGATTACGCTGTCGGGCGATGTCTCCTCCGAAACCGTTGAGGAAACGAACCTGATTCATCCGCTTTTTTTGCCCAAACCCGTCATCCGACCCTCCGACGAAGAATTACAGCACATGGCCCGGCTCCTGAACGAGGCCGACCGAATTACGATTCTGGGCGGTAGTGGTTGTGCCGGAGCCCACGCGGAAGTCCTGCAGTTGTGCGAGCAGTTGAAAGCTCCGCTGGTGTACGCTTTACGGGGCAAAGAATATCTGGAGTACGAAAATCCCTACGAAGTAGGTCTGACGGGCCTGATTGGCTTCTCTTCCGGAGCGAAAGCCATCAGTCGGGCGGAAGTGCTGGTAATGTTAGGGACCGATTTTCCCTACAAAGACTGGTACCCGGAACAGGCAAAAATCATCCAGATTGATATTCGACCGGAACACCTGGGTCGCCGTACGCGGCTGGATCTGGGCATGGTCGGTAGTGTTGGACCAACGATTCAGGCCCTTTTGCCCATGTTATTACCGAAAACGGATCGTAGTCACCTCGACGATTCACTGGAGGCGTATCAGGAAGCCCGTAAGGAGCTGGATTCGCACGCCAAAGGCGACGAAAACGACGGAGTCATTCACCCGGAATACCTTACGTCCGTTTTGAGTGAACAGGCCAGTCCGGACGCCATTTTTACCTGCGATGTCGGAACCCCGACGGTCTGGGCGGCTCGTTATCTGAAGATGACCCGGCAACGGCGACTCATTGGCTCTTTTACGCACGGCTCGATGGCGAGTGCCATGCCGCAGGCCATTGGAGCCCAGTTTGCATTCCCGGATCGGCAGGTGGTTGCTCTGGCGGGCGACGGTGGATTTTCGATGCTGATGGGCGATCTGCTCACCATTTATCAGTACAATCTTCCCGTTAAGCTGGTCATTTACAACAACTATTCCCTGGGTTTTGTGGCGATGGAAATGAAGGTAGCGGGGATGCCGCCCTTCGGTACGGATATGAAGAACCCGAACTTTGCCCGTATGGCCGAAGCCATGGGGATTCGGGGCATTCGGGTGGAAAATCCGGAAGATGTACCGGAAGCCATTGATGAAGCTCTGCGTCACTCCGGACCCGTAGTGCTGGATGTGGTGGTGAATCCGACGGAATTATCCATGCCGCCAAAAATCAAGTTTCAGCAGGCCTGGGGCTTTAGTATGTACATGATGAAAGAAACGCTGCGAGGCGATCTGAGCGATGTGGTGGAAACCATAAAGACTAACTTTTTGAAGTAGAAAAAGCGGTGAGGCCAGTAAGCTATGGAATGAAGCCAGGGGTAAAACCCCTGGCTATTTACATTGAACCCTTTCAGGGTTGGTGGTAATGTTCTCAAACTAATCAAGCCTGAAACCCTATTCCACTTCAAAGCCTTTCAAAACGGGTAGTAGCGTCATCAAACCTGAAACCTCATCAAACGTCAAACGCTATCCTCACTTCAGCAAAGTCCTCACCTGATCCCTCGGTAATTCGTTAACCGTACCATTCTTCCCCTGCATCGTACGAGCCGCCCACAGGGAATTCAGGATGGCTTCTTCCGTCGCTTCGATGGCAGCCAGAAACAGGGGTGACATCGCTTCATTATCCACTTCCTCAACGGTTTGTGTCAATTTTTTGCTGTTGTGCGGAATACGTACCTTTTCACTGGTAGAAAAAGCCAGTACGTATTCACCCGAGCCGTTTGACGCAATACCGCCCACTTTTGCCAGAGCCGACCAGGCCCGTTTCGCCAGCCGTTCGAGGTTGCGGTGGGTGAGCGGAGCATCCGTCGCTACGATGATCATACAGGAACCATCTGCCGGATCATTCAACTGATCGCTCAGAAAGTACTTGCCCAGTGATTTTCCAATGGGTTTTCCTTTGATTTCGAGCACGCCCCCGAAGTTGGTTTGTACGAGCACGCCCACCGTATACGCACCAGACTTTTTCGGTAGTACCCGCGAACTGGTGCCAATCCCGCCCTTCCAGCCAAAGCAGATGGTACCCGTTCCAGCTCCGACATTTCCTTCGGCAACCGGACCCCTTTGGGCTTTCTGAAGGGCCTCGGTAACGTGTTCGGGTTTGACGTGAAAGCCCGTAATGTCGTTGAGGAAACTGTCATTGGTTTCACCTACGATAGCATTGACCGAACGAACGGAGGCATTGCCCGGCTGGGCCAGCGTATACGAAACAAGTCCCTGCATCCCCGCCGCTACCGAAAGCGTATTGGTCAGTACGACGGGCGTTTCGAGATTGCCTAATTCATTGATCTGACTGATTCCTGCCATTTTCCCGAACCCATTCGCCACAAAGACGGCCGCCGGGATTTTTTGCTGAAACAGATTCCCTTCCGTAGGAATAATGGCCGTTACGCCCGTTCGGATCTGCTGACCTTCAATCAGCGTAACGTGTCCTACTTTCAATCCGGCGACATCGGTAATGGCGTTGTGCGTACCCGTTTTCAGAATGCCGATGGTTTGCTGCGTATGCTCGCGAAAGCGGGTTTGGGCATGCAGGAGGGAAGTACTCATCAGGAGCAGTAGAATTACTTTTTTCATAGAAACTGGGAAGAGCTTACAAACCCCAAGTTACGATTCAATAGTCAAAAGGAAAGCAACTACTGCGGCAAATGAAATTCCGAGCGGTAGTAGTGGTAGGTATTTACCCAGCCCGCGTACGCCCACAGCAGCAGTCCCAGTAGAGCCGTATCTACCTGAAACATGATCAGCAGCAGACCGACTGGAAAGCCCCACAATCCATACGATCCAAGGTTCTCCAGGCTTTTATCATTCTGATACAAGCGGTGTAAACCCGCCAGCCACAGACCGATCCCAAAGAAAAGGGCCTTCCCGACGTACAGCCACGATACCGTTGCGGGTAGGTAGCGGAACAGGAGCAGGGTTTCCGGAATAAACAGAAGCAAACCCTGGACGAACAGATAGCCTATCCGTTTGCCGAACGAAAGGGGCAGATTTCGTAGGAAAAGCAGATACTCGTGTTCGAAAACGTACTGTTCCTGAGCCAGTCCCAGCTGCGTCAGTCCACCGATGAGCATACCGATGGTCAACAGACGTTCGTCGTAGTCGTCGGTGGGGTACAGCAGACAAACCCCCATGATCAGCAACCCGGAGAAGATTTTGGTTAGGAGCAACAACAGCGGTTGCCGCCGGAACAAATGCTGAATGAAGTACAGCGGATAAGGTAAGGGCCAGTGCCGGATGAACGTACGCACGCGGACTTCCTGACTCATCTGGTGCAGCATTCGTTCCAGCAGCGGAATTGGCAGTACGACGAGCCCCAGCAGAACCAGACCTATAAGAACTAAAGCTGACCACTGGCGGGCTGGAAAAGCGTACACGCCCATCCAGCCTGCGTACAGAAAAACGGGCAGTAACAGTCCAGCCTGCATGGTAACCCAGCCGCTCAGACGCGTGCCAAACGGAACCAGCCGCCAAAGGTCCAAAAACCCATACGCCGGATGCCGAAACTGACTGCGAACAAAACTCAGCGTTTTTAATCCGTACAGCATCCAGGGGATAACGTAATACACCAGCGTAGAAGGCGAAGCATCGCGTACCGAAACAGGGCTACATGATCGTCGCTGCGGATGATACCGAAACTGATCAGTAAGATCAGTAGGAAGAAGCCCGAATTTTGTCGGTAAAATTCGGTAACCAGCGTACGAAAAAAGACAGCGTTCAAGGGCGTTGGCGAGTAAGATTAGGCAGGCGTTTCCACCAACGTATGGTTCTGGATCAGATACGAAGAATCCAGGGCTAATTCGGTCAGGCGAAAATCCTGGTGCGAAGACAGCAGAAAACTTACACCCCGCTGGCGGTACGTCGCAATGAGGCTACAGACGTTAGTCACAGCCCGGTCATCGATGGTAATGAGGGGTTCATCCAGCATGATGAGTTCGGGTTGCCCCAGAAATCCCAGCACCAGCGACGTTTTCTTAAGCATACCCGAGGAATAGGTACCAACGGGCTGTTTCCAGAATTCCCGAATTTCCAGCGTGTCAATCAACACGTCCACCTGTCCAGCGGGCGACTGCTTGGCTTTTCCCACGAAAGAAATGAGATCAAAGGCCGAAAGATATTCCGGGTACAGCGGCTCCGCTTCGGCGTAATTCACCCGCATGCGATACGGGACCGAATGCCGACTGACTTCATACTGATTGTTCAGCCAGATTTCCCCCTCGCAGGGAAGCATACCCGCAATGGACCGGAAAAACGTACTTTTCCCGGAGCCGTTCGAACCCCGAATCCAGTGGATACCCGGCGATAACTGCCAGTCGGGTACTTGCAGAATCGTCCTTCCGTGGTACGCTTTCCGATAATTTTTGACCTGTAGCATACCTGCAAAAGAAAGCTTTTGCGAATCCCTTGCCAAACCTTTCAGTATTCCGGGCGGGCCGTTCGTACTTTTGGGGTATGCAAAGCAATTACTACTTTCTTCGTCAGCTCTCCCGGGAGATCGAAGCCCAGCTCGAAGGCCTGGTTCTGGCGGAGTGTTTTTCGCAGGAAAAAGATGAATTGGTGCTGGGGTTTTGTCCGGCGGAGAAGCAGTGGCGAAAGCGACGGGATTTTTACATACGAGCCACCATCCGGCCTGATTTTGTGGCATTAAACTTTCCCGAGGACTTTCGACGGGCGGGAAAAAATACGGTTGATTTATTCTCCGAGTTACTGGATAAACCCATTCTGGGCGTTCGGCAATACCTGAACGAGCGGGCGTTTTCCATTGATTTTGCGGATGATTTTCATCTGGTATTCAAACTCTTTGGCAATCGCTCCAACCTGGTACTAGTGCAGGGAACGGCGGTGGTGGATCTCTTTCACAACAAGCTTGTAACGGACGAAAAGCTGGACATCACCACGCTGGATCGACCGCTGGATCAGAGCCGCGAAGCCTTTGATCGGGCGAATGGCGACTGGCGAAAGCTCTTTCCCACGTTTGGGAAGGACGTCACTACCTGGCTGGATCGGCAGGGGTACCGTTCAAAAACCATTGACGAAAAATGGGCATTGGTGGAACAGGTACGCGGCTATCTGGAAAATCCGACGTATTATATTAAAACGGTGGAGTACCAGCCCGTACTAACGCTGCTACCCGACGACGCCGAGAAATCCTTTACCGATCCGATTGAGGCGGCCAATAGCTTTTACTACGCCTACTCGCGAATCAATGTATTTGACCGGGAAAAGGGGCAGATTGTCCGGGCTTTACAGAAGCGGAAACAGAAAACGCAGCAGTACGTAGACTCGGTGTACGAAAAGCTCGACGAGATGGAAAAGGCCATCAAGCACGAGGAAGTCGGCCACATCCTGATGGCAAATCTGCACCAGATTCCCGAGCGGGCCGAGTCCGTAGAGCTGCACGATTTCTACCGGGACCAGCCCGTAACGATTCGGCTCAAGCCCGATTTGTCGCCGCAGAAAAACGCGGAATCGTACTATCGAAAGTCGAAAAACGAGAAGATTGAAGTTGAACACCTCATGGAAGCCCTGGAGGTGCGGGAGCGGGAAATGGCCGAATACGACGCTCAGATTGCGAAAGTGGGATCCATCGAAACGCTGAAGGAGCTGCGGAAATACCTGAAAACGAGTGGCCTCGACAAAATCGAAAAGCCCGATGTATCAGCGGCGACGCTCTTTAAACGCTACGAATACCAGGGTTTCGAGATTTTCGTGGGTAAAAATGCGAAAAACAATGACTTGCTGACCCAGCGGTACACCCGTAAGGAAGACCTCTGGCTTCACGCCCGTGACGTCACGGGTTCGCACGTCATCATCCGGCATCAGGCGGGCAAACGCTTTCCAAATCCGGTGATTGAGCGGGCGGCTCAACTGGCGGCTTACTACTCCAAACGACGCAATGATACGCTGTGTCCGGTGATCGTAACGCCGAAGAAATTCGTCCGGAAAACCCGCGATTTACAGGAAGGTCAGGTGATTGTCGAAAAAGAAGAAGTGGTGATGGTGGAGCCGAAAGCGTAAAGAATTGACTAATTGAAAATCAGATGAGTAAAAAAGTAAAATACCTGTTCATAGGAGCCATTCTTGTTTTGATGGCTTACATGGTGTATAACGCCACCTCGCAACCCGGCGTACAGGATTTGAAGGGAAATTTCAAAGAAGTCGCCTTGTATCGGAATGAGAATAACACGGGTCCGATCAAACGCATGTATGCCGTAACGGTAGACGACACGTTATGGAGTGAAATGAAGCAATACGGCGATTTTATGCCGCATACCAAATACGGTACAACGACGGTTTATTTCTTCAAAACCGGCAGTGCGGCACCCACAGAATTACAACCGGGAGAAAAGCCTTTTGATGATACGTTCCAGCCCCTGGCGAAGTATGAAAAAGACGGCATGGGAGAGGTTTCGTTTCAGAATTTACTTGAAAAATAAATAAGAATGTACGCGTAGGTGAAAGAGGGATGCAATTACTTTTGTTCGTATTAATCCATTTACGTCCAATGAAAAAAATTGTATACCTTTTTCTCCTGCTTACCTGTTGCGTTGAACTTACGAGTTGTCGGAAAAATAAAGACGATGAAATTTCTATTAGTGATGGAAAAATTATCTTGGAAACTGAAGTCATTGATGCCGAGTACTCTAAGAAAACCGATATCCTTATTTACGCTTCTTCCAAACCGCATCAGCTGCACGTCTATAGTACGCGTAAAAACACCAGAAAAACGATTGATCTGGATTTCGCTCCCTTAAGTGTAGCAATTGCTTTAGACGGGAAAACGGCGGTAGTCGGGCACGACGCCCGCATTTCGTATATTGATTTAGTCAGCATGCGAGTAACTAAAGTCTATGACGTTAGTTGTGAAGTATTCGACATTGTGTTGAGTCCTAATAACTGGGTTTACGCTTTTCCTAAAAGAGATCAGGCGGTAAAAGTTCATTGCATTGAATTAGCCACGGGCGTAGAAACCTTGAACCCCTTTCAGTTAATTCGGGAACGTTCGAAAGCGAAAATTCATCCTTCCGGTAAATACCTGTACGTAGCGGATAATGGTGTTTCTCCTTCGGATATTGTAAAATTTGATATTCAGTATGGAACGGCTCAATACATGTACGATTCGCCGTACCATGGTACATACAATATTGATGGAGATTTATGGTTTTCGGAAGACGGAAACCGAATCTTTGTAAAAGGAAGAACTGTTTTAAAATCCTCCGAAGTTAAAACGCAGGATATGGTTTATAACGGTACCGTACCGCATGATACCGTATTCACCAATTATTATATGCATCGTTCTATTATTGGTTTGGATCATTCGCAGGCCACTAACGCTTTGTATGTAATCAATAAAGGAACGAACTGGGATGATCCGGGCTTACCATTCGTCTATATTCACAATGCTCTTAACCTGGATTATATTAAAAAAATACCTTTAGAAACGTATGCCGCTACTGATAACTATGGGTATTCCGTCGTTAAAGGAGTAGAACCTTTATTCGTTTTTGTGAACGCAAAAGGCAACCGGTTATTTGTGATTACGAAATCGGCAAAAATTCCGAATAAGAATGAATGGGCCATTCAAATTATTAATAATTAACGCGTTTGCTACGCAGGAAGTCTTATCCATTGGGAAGGAATGAAGTACATTAAATCTGGTATGAAGTTACAGCTCATTATTGCCTTTTTCATTTTTGTACCTAGTGCGTTAGCACAAACCGCCGAAAGGAAAATCATTCCCGGGACCAAATGCAGTATGATTCCGCCCGCTGGATTTGAAGTGGCTACGAATTTCAGTGGCTTTCAAAAGGCAGAGCTACAGGCTTCCATTATGGTTACAGAGTTAAATACCGCTGCTCAGACCCTCATCGATGGGTTTACGGCAGAAGCGTTACAAACTCGTGGAATGACCTTACTGGAGAAAAAGAAAATCACGTTTCATCAGGCACCTGCTGCTTACATTACCGTGAGTCAATCCTTAGGTACCACCCCATACCTGAAGCAGATGCTGATTTTTGGTAATGCCGAGGTGACCATATTGGTCAATGGTATTTATCCGGAGGCTCATAAAAACATTGAGAAAGACATCCGGCAGGCTCTGCTCTCGACTACGTACAACGTCAATCAAAACGACGACCCCCTGGCCGCCGTTCCCTTTACGATAGACGTAAGCCAGAGTGCATTTAAATTAGCGAAGTATATGGTGGGAAGTCTTATTTATACAACGGATGGGAAACTTCCTTCGGTCAAACCAATGCTGCTCGTTGGAACGGCAATGAGTACGGAACTTATAGCGGACCGAAAAGCGTACGCTATTCAAAGGCTGAAAAGCTTACCCGACGGCCAGACTAGCGAGGTAAAAGAGGTGCAACCCATCCAGATTGATGGGTTGGATGGCTATGAAATCCGGGCTAATGGCAAAAGTCGCGAAGGTAAGCCGGAGTTGATTTATCAGACCATGCTTTTCCCGGATGCAGGCGGGTATTTTATCCTGGTTGGCATGACCACTGAACAACCCGAAGCCAACCTGGCCACTTTTAAACGCATTGCCCGCACCTTCAAGCGGAAATAATACGAGGGCGTTTAAGCCATCACCGAAACCATCTCCAGAGCCATCTTTCCCAAAGTCGCATCGCCAATAATTGTCACGCCACTACTGAGCTCATGCGGGCGTACACTCTTGGAAAACAGGGGCCAGGCGACTTCCGGCGTTAGCGTCACTTCAGTATTCCAGTGCGGTTGCGGGCTGCGTTCCAGTTGCCAGTAATCCGGCTGACGCACTAGAAACCAACTGCCCCCCGCCTCGGTCGTGATGGTGACTTTCAGGGTAGTCCCTTCGGACGCTTGTACGTTTCGGTACGTATGGGGCAGGGCATACATAAAGACGTCGATGAAGGGGTGAAAAAACTCCTGCGTCAATAAGCCCGGTTTGTGAACGGCGGCTCGTATCTGTTGCTGATGTAGCCATTTTTCGGTGTATTCCCGAGCGATGTGCATCCAGTTCAGACTTTCTTCTTCACCGGCCCAGGCTACGGAAAAGGTGGCTTTTGCCTGGGGATCAAGGGAGGCGTAATAGTCGCAATACATCGGTCCCGTAATCCGGTGGAGCAGGATCAGTACCTGCGGACTGACCCGTTTCATGGCCTTTACCCAATCGGCATTGAGTCCATTCAGAAAATCCAGCAAATCCTGATAGGAGTGAATATTGGGATTTTCACCCTGATACTCATCCCGCAGTGATGACAGGATGCGGATGTTGCCATCCAGTAAATGAGCGGCTACGTCTTTTACTTTCCAGAGTCTGGCTATGGTCTGGGCCTGCCATTCCTCAGGCGTTAGCGATTCCAATAGTTCCAGCAAAAGCTCATCAAGTTTGCGTAGCTTTTCGATGAGGAGAGCCGTAGGATACGTCATGGCTGGTAACGGACGGCTGGGGAGGGAGTCAGGCATATACAGGTAATTAAAAATTAATTCGTATAGCTCATGAGAAATGTTTATTTTATTGCTACTAGTAAATCACGTTAAAAGTATGGAATTATCAATCGTCTATATTAAAGATAGACAAAGTCTAATAAATGTACATCAGAAAAGGTTAATGAATTCTTATAGTGTTAATTTTATCGATTTCTTCTTCTATTTCATAAGTAGTAATTTGGTGTGGGTAGCTAGAGTAGACAATATTATCTTCATTATAAGTAAAGCCTTCCTGCATATATTCTTTTGCCTGTTTTAGGTAGTTTAAAGCAGTATTGAACTTTTGCTTTTTAAGCTGACAACGAGCTAGGTAATAATTGGCATCTGGATGTTGCTCGTATATGGACAGACACATCTTTAAATACTTTTCAGCTAGGCTATATTTTTTCATTTCATAAAATACTACGCCCAGATAAAAATAAGTATTAAAGTGAATACCTTTTGCTCTACTTTTTCTTTGTGCATAAACATCTTGTCTTAAGTATTGTTCAGCTTTTTGGTAATTCCCCAGCTCTAAATGACAAAGGCCCTGATAAAATGGATAAAAATGGTCCATTATGGAAGCCATAGGATGATAGATTTCTGCCTGTTCAAAATCTTTAAGGGCACCTTCGTAGTCCCTCGTAAAAATGCATTTTAAAAAAGCTCTGTAGTCAATCCACTGTTGAGGATCAAGCGATACGGCCTGATCTTCGAGGAGCATCGCTTTACCAAAATCGCCAAATTTTATATAGGGAATTGCTTTCTCACGGTAAGCCACTGCGATGTTTGGACAGGTTGCAATAAGGCTGTCGCAGTACATTTCCCAACGGGGATCGTTATATCCAACTTTAAAAGCACCATTCTCAAGATAATGATGAATCAAACTATCCGTTACGACCGAGTCACTGCAAGGCTGAGCAGGGCTAGGGGAGAAAGAAAAAATAAGAAATAAAACATTAAGGTAGTACAGCAATAACTTTTCCATCGTGAATTTTAAAAGATAAATAAGTTAAGTAATTGACAGGGAACAGGTTTTTATAATGTCCAGGTTGCCATCGATCAAGTGTTTTTATAAAATCAAATAAATCATTTACGAAGACCTTATCAAATTGATAGGTTTTATAGTCGGAACTGGTTTGTAAAACTCGTACCCGTTGAACTCGCTTTCCCTCACAATCAATCATGAAACGAAAAGTAACGTAGCCGCTACCCTGGTAAGAACGCTTACGTTCAAGTAAGTACTGGTTAACCTCGGTTCGTAAGGTCGCTGAGCTTTTAGGATATTTCGCATTAATGTGATAATAGTAAACGATACGACAGGAAGAACATTTCGAACTCATCTGATAAGTGGTATCCATGTAGTCACCCGTGGGCAAGGAGTAGTCTTGGCCGAAACAGGAGCTGGAAAGCAAAAGAAAAAGCAATCCTGTAACATAAGTATTCATAGAAAATCTGAACTAGTTGTTTGTTACAAATAAAAATTTATATACTTATAAGCTTTTAAACTTAACCTTTCCTGCTGAGAGGCTGTAAATGAGACAAAATTTCCAGATACAGATTCTGTTGTACTGACACAGTCTAGCCAATAAATTAGCCATTGTAACCGGGGCGAGCTCCGGCATTGGCCGTGCCATTGCTTTAGCCTATGCTAGGGAAGGTGCAAAATCAGAAAAGAAATACAATCTCCAGTAATCCTTTTCCAAATCCGGTATAATCCCGGGCACTGCTGTAGAGGAAATGTTCAGGCGTATCAACCCATCCGGCCACTACCGGATTCTGATGCAGGTAATTTAATTTTTGTTTCGTAAAGCGGGGCGTGATGAGTTCTTCCGCATGATTATCCTGTTGCCAGAACTGGTAATCGTCATTGCGTTTGTTGTGATGAGCTGCTCGCTGAAACATCCAGAGCATCCACTCTTTCCGACTTTCCGGATCTTCTTTAATCGCTTCTATGAGCGTAGTAGCCGTATGCCGCTTTAAATCACGGAGTGTATCGGAAAGGTTAAACCCCTCTTCTGTACTAATGATGAGGTGCACGTGATTACTCATGAGGCACCAGGCATGAAGGCGTAAGCCTTTGTGTTGCTGGCAAAACGTTAGACTATCCAGAAAGATGGTTCGGTAATGAATTCGGGTGAATACATCGATCCAGTAAACCGTTGCGAAACTGATAAAATAAATACCCCGAGGATTGCTGAATTGATAAGGTTTGAAGATCATGCAGCAAAGAAACCGCGGGTAGTTTATTTCGTGTGCACCGTTGAATCAGTGGGGTAGGCACAGCCTACAAATTAGATGGTTCGTAGCGGATGCTACGAACAACTCGCCGCCTGGGAAGAGTTGTGTTAGGGGGAGGCTTGGCGAAGAGGTAAGGCGGGGTGTTTCGCAAACAGCTACTTGAGGAAATGATGTAACCCACAGCCAAGCCAGTATGAGCCTTACCGCCAGGCAATCAAACCCCCTTATCCGGAACGGATGCTACGAACAACTCGCTGCGTGGGAAGAGTTATGTTAAGGATAGGTTTGCTGAAGAGCTGGAAAGGCGTGTTTCTCAACCAGTTGCTTGGCAAAAAATGCCATAAGCTACAGCCAAGCCAATGTGAACCTTCCCGTCAGGTAACCAAATCCCGTTATCCGTAGCATCCGCTACGGATGATCAAATTAGTAGGCTGTGCCTACTTTTCATGACAAACCGGAACCCCCGCCGAAGGCAAACCCGGACGAGACGGCAAATTCAATCCCAGTCCCCGCCAGACAAACAGCAACGCAATCGCCAGCGTCAGTACGGGTACCCAGCGGTTCAACGTTCGGCGTACAGGTAAACTCACCCACTGCCAAACCCAGCCCACGGCCAGCATCGCCGGAATGGTGCCTGCCCCATATGCCAGCATCCAGAGCATACCCTGAACGGGCGTTGCAGCCGCCAGAGCTCCCGCCAGTGCCACGTATACCATCCCACAGGGCAACCAGCCGTTGATAAACCCAACGCCCACGTACGCCATCCAGGTTTTCTGCTGTAATAGCTTACTAAAAGTTGATTTCAGCTGTGCGAAGGGACTAAAGCCAATCCAGCGATCGGCTATCACGAAGCCTGCCATCAGTACTCCCGCCAGCAGCGAAAGGTATTGTTGCCAGCCGAGAATGGATACGCGTTCGCCCACAAATCCTACCAGCAAGCCCAATAACCCGTAACTCAGCGTTCGGGCCAGGTTGTAACTCAGTCGAGCCAGTAGCATCCGTCCTTCCGACAAACCACCCACGGGTAAGGCCAGAGCAATTGGGCCACACATGCCGACGCAGTGAATGCTGGAAAGAAGTCCGGTGAGAAAGGCGAGAACCATGGGAATGGATAAAGAATAGAGATGATAGAGGACAGACTAAAGACGTTTTTACCTATCCTCTAAACGTTATCATCTATTATCTCAAATAATGATTTCTTCTTCGGTGTAGTACTCCTGCTTACCGTCTGACCAGGTAACTTTTACCCGCCAGTAACCCGTTTTTAGGGTTTCGGTAGAGATGGTCTGGGCAGCGGCACCGGGTCGCACGGCGACGGTGAAGTCCAGCTTGGCATCAGAAGGGCGGAAGAACTGAATCTTGCCTTCCTGTACTGCGTTCGGTACGGAAAACTGCACCTGCTGCGTTTGCGGACGGTACTGCATGGTGACCAGCTCTTTGGCGGCCTTACTATGGGCTACGCGATCAATTTGCTGTTGGTAAGCCATTTCGGTTTGGTAGTAATCAGGTCGTACCAGATCTACCTGTGTACGCATCATTCGGTAGACCAGAAAACCAATGAAACTACCGAAGAGAATAAAGGCCAGAATAATGGATTTGCCCCAGTTCATAGCTTAGTTGTTGGTTAGTGGTTTTCAGTTTTCAGAAAGTGGATATGCTTTCTGAAAAACTACAAAACCGGACCCATGAAATTCGTTTTTACTTCCTGCATCAGCTGACCGTTCGCCCGTACTTCAATCGTGAGCGGCGTTTTATTTTCCTGAATGCCTTTCGCGGGCGTTAGCAAAAAGAAGGAGCTTTTGGTAAACGTACCCGGTTGTGCCGTTTGTAGGGGCTGACCTACGTACTGTAACGAGAAGCCCGGATTTTTGACTTTAAATTCCAACGCAACCGGCTTGAACGTTTTGTTAAGTACTTCTACCGTATACAGATTGGAAATCTGACCGTTGGCCTGCTGCTGAAAAGTAAGTCCCGAAGCTCGCAGTACCGTCGTTTCGATGGCTTTTCGGGTCAGGAGCAGGTAGCCCAAGCCGCCCAGTAAAAGAATCAGAACCAGCGTATAGGCTTTGAGCCGTCCCGTAAACTGGAATTTCTTTCCCTGCTCGATACCTTCCTGCGAAGCGTATCGAATCAGCCCATGAGGCTTACTGATTTTATCCATCACGCCGTCGCAGGCGTCGATACAGGCGGTACAGTTGATGCATTCCAGTTGCGTACCCTTGCGAATGTCGATGCCCGTCGGACAAACCTGTACGCAGAGGGAGCAATCCACGCAATCGCCTTTGACTTCGGTAGATTGTTTCCGACGTTTGCCCCGAGGCTCGCCCCGTACGTAATCATAGGCGACGACAATGGATTTTTTATCAAGCAAAACGCCCTGTAAACGTCCGTAGGGACAGATCACCACGCAGACCATTTCCCGTAACCGGGCAAAGACGAAATAGAAAATCAGCGTGAAGATCAGCAATGCCGTCAGTCCGCCTAAATGGTTGGCGGGGTTATCGGTCTGAATCTGGATCAATTCGTCTTTGCCAATAATGTACGCCAGAAAAGTATTCGAAATGGCAAAAGCGATGAGGAAAAACAGACCATGTTTTAGTACGCGTTTCCGGATTTTTTCGGCGGTCCAGGGAGCGGCTGTCAGGCGTTGCTGAGCTTTAAAGTCGCCTTCAATCCACTGTTCGATTCGCCGGAAAACCATTTCCATAAAAATCGTTTGTGGACAGGCCCAACCGCACCAGATTCGTCCGAAGGCCACCGTAAATACGATGATGAAAACAATGAACGCCAGTAGACCCAGGGCTACCAGGTGAAAATCCTGCGGCCAGAAGGGTACGCCAAAGAAGATAAACTGACGTTCGAGTACGTTGAACAGAAATAGCGGATGCCCCTCAATCTCCAGCCAGGGAAGACCAAAAAGAATCAGTAGCAGAACGCCCGCTACGATTTCCCGCCACCGCAGCAGGCGGCCGCCTTCGGGCCAGCGGGGATACTTTCGCTGACCCGAGACCGCCCCGTGGGCAAGAAACTCTATATCTTCATCTATGGTGAACATGACCTTAGCGTTTGGCAACTTCAGGAACCGTCTTTACTTCCTCTCCCTGCGGCTCTTTGGCTCCGGCCGGTTTCGTGCCCTGTAAGGAAAAAATATAGCTGGATACCTGCTGAATCTGAATGGGATTCAACTGTTTTTCCAGGAAAGCATCCCTTTGTCGGGAACACCTTCGGCAATGGTTTTGAATACGGCGTTGATCGTACCGCCGTGCAGCCAGTAGTTATCCGTCAGGTTCGGGCCTACTTTTCCTTCCCCCGCGGCACCGTGACAGGCCGTACAGTTCTGATCGAAGATTTTCTTCCCCGCTTCGATTGCTTTTTCATCGTGTAGGATCGTCACGTTCGACTCGTTAACCGAATTGGCAAATTTTTTCAGGTATGCTTCGTGGGCTTTCTCGGCAACGGCCATCTCGGTCGTATACTCCTGATTCATTACATCACCGGGGCCAAGCACGTGGTAGTAGAGCATGTAACCGATGGCACAAACGATGGTGCCGTAGAACAGGGCCATAAACCACCCCGGTGTGGGGTTATCCAGTTCCTGAATATCATCGGGGGCGTGCTCAAGCATCAGCTGGGCATTCATGGCCGTAGGACGAAGGCCCATGATCCGATGCCAGAAACTGCTGTACTGGTATTGCTCTTCCAGTTCCTTTTTGGTCTGATCAGGAAAAGCCTGTTTAACGGTCAAATACAAATGAAGCGTCGTGACCATCAGAGCCAACGCTCCCAAGATCAGGCAGCAGAGAACCACAATCAGAAAAAGATCCTCGCCGGTTTTTATCTCAAAGTTCATGAAAGTAGGGGTTAAAAGACAGTTTACAGTTCACCGTTTTCAGTTGGTGACTTTGTTCAAACGGGTACTACGAAACTGAAAACGGTAAACCGACAACTGTAAACTGAGAAGCTCATTTCTCCAAAGGCATTTTGCTCATTTCCTGGAGGTGATTCTTATCCGTCAGTAAGGCAAACAGACTCACCGTAACAAAGAAGGCAACGAAAATCAGAAGCGAGGAAATCATGTAGAAATCGGCTCCCTGAAGTTGGGTAACAAGGTTGCGAAACATGGTTGGTTTAGTTTTTAGCTGGTGGTTGTTCGTTGTGGGTTGGGATGGTGGTCCCGGGTAATGGTTTGTTGATGAAGTGTTGAACTACGAACCAGCAACAAACAACCTCCAACCAAGGTCTATTTAGCGGCCTGAGCGTTTTTGATGTCCGTACCGAGTCGTTGCAGGTACGCGATCAGGGCGATAATTTCTTTGTCGGACTGAATCTTGATTCCCTCGGCTTTCAGGCGATTCGTAATTCCTTCAGCCTGTTGCTGGGCATTTGCCTGAGCATCGCTGATGGCGTAATCATCGTAGGGAACGCCCAGGGATTGCATCGTTTTCAGCTTCGCTTCCAACTGACTATTATTCAGCTTCTGCGTCAGTAACCAGGGGTAGGGCGGCATGATGGAACCAGGTGACATCGTCGTCGGATCGTTCATGTGGTGATAGTGCCAGGAGTCGGGATACTTGAATCCTTCGCGGTGTAAATCCGGACCCGTACGCTTCGATCCCCATAAGAACGGGTGGTCATATACGAACTCGCCGGCTTTCGAATATTCACCGTATCGCTCCGTTTCCGAGCGGAAGGGCCGTACCATCTGACTGTGGCAGTTATTACAGCCTTCACGGATGTACAAATCCCGACCCTGCAATTCCAGCGGCGTATAGGGCTGTACCGCGGCAATGGTTTCTACGTTGGATTCAACCGTAAACGTCGGAATGATTTCCAGCACCGTACCGATCAGAATCACGATCAGCGAGCCGGCCAGCAATTGCATGGGGCGACGTTCAAGAACGCGGTGCCAGTAGGTGTCACCACCCGTAGCTACGTACTCAGGCGTAAGAGCCGGAGCTTCGGCTGCTTCGTTGGCCTGGAAACTACCCTGAGCCATCGTTTTGAAAAGGTTGAAGGCCATCAGGATGGCACCGCCCAGGTAAATCACACCACCCGCGGCCCGCATCATGTGCATAGGCAATAATTGAAGCGTAGTTTCCAGGAAAGCGGGATATTTCAGCGTGCCTTCGGGCGTAAATTCTTTCCACATCATGCCCTGCGTAAAGCCGGAAATGTACATCGGTACGGCGTAGAACAGGATGCCGAGCGTACCCAGCCAGAAGTGAATATTTACCATTCGTTTCGAGTACAATTCCGTTTTCCAGAGTTTAGGAACGATGTAGTACAGAATGGCAAAGGTCAGGAAGCCGTTCCAGCCCAGAGCCCCGACGTGTACGTGAGCCACAATCCAGTCGGTAAAGTGACCAATGGCGTTTACGTTTTTGAGGGAAAGCAGCGGACCTTCGAAGGTGGCCATCCCGTAAGCCGTAATACCGACCACCATGAACTTCAGACGTCCATCTTCCCGAACCTGATCCCAGGCTCCACGTAGGGTAAGCAATCCGTTGATCATCCCACCCCAGGACGGAGCAATCAGCATGATCGAGAACGCCGTGCCCAGCGACTGAGCCCAGTCGGGCAAACTCGTATACAGCAAGTGGTGCGGACCCGCCCAGATGTAGATGAAAATCAGTGACCAGAAGTGAAGAATGGAAAGCTTATAACTGTAAACCGGACGATTCGCCATCTTCGGCAGAAAGTAGTACATCATGCCCAAATACGGCGTCGTCAGGAAGAATGCCACCGCGTTGTGTCCGTACCACCATTGTACCAGAGCATCCTGAACCCCCGCGTACATGGAGTAGCTTTTCAGGAAGCTAACGGGCATTTCAAACGAGTTGATAATGTGCAGAACGGCCACCGTAACGAACGTGGCGATATAGAACCAGATCCCTACATAGAGGTGACGTTCGCGGCGTTTGATGATCGTACCGAACATGTTGATACCGAATACCACCCAAATGACCGTAATGGCAATATCGATAGGCCATTCCAGTTCGGCGTATTCCTTGGAAGTCGTAAAACCAAGGGGTAGGGTCAGTACGGCGGATACGATGATGAGTTGCCAGCCCCAGAAGTGAATCCAGCTCAGCGTATCGGAAAACATGCGGGCCTTCAGCAGTCGCTGAAGCGAGTAGTAAACGCCCATAAAAATGGCATTACCCACAAAGGCAAAAATGACAGCATTCGTGTGCAGGGGCCGGATTCGTCCGAAAGTGGTGTACTGATTGTCCAGGTTCATGCCGGGATGAAACAGCTGCGTGGCGGCAATTACGCCCACCAGCATACCGATCAGTCCCCACACAATTGTCGCAATCGAAAAGGCCTTAACCACCCGGTTGTCGTACGCAAAGCGTTCGAGCGTCGTCGGAGGGGCAGGGGAAGCAGCGTGGGAAATCATGGGTGATAAGGGATGTTAGGGGAATTCATTTCTCGTCGTCGAGCAGCACTCGCATGCCCGGCGTGTACATGTCATCATTTTGTCCGGACTTCATCGCCCAGAAGAAGGCTCCCAGAAAACCCAGAGCCAGCAAGAGGCTAATGCCGATGAGAATGAAAATGATATTCATAAACCTTTGATTTTCAGTTCCAAAGGTCTGAATAATGGGAAGGGATAGAAATGACAAAAATCACCCTTTAGGGTGATTTTCGAAGGAGAAGAGGAAATCGCCGGGTTTAGCGTTCCATATACGAGTCGTTATTGAGGTATTCCAATTTGGAATTCCAGACCAGAGCAATCTGCGTTGCCCGTTCGCGGGCCTGCTCGGCCATGGGGCCTTCAAAGTTTTCCGAAAGCGTTTGCGTAAACAACTGCAACCAGCGTTCGAAGTGCTCAATCGTTAGCGTATGTTTCTGATTGACAATCAGATGTGGACGGAACGGATGGCCGTGGTAGGTGTTATTGCCCAGCAGCAAATTTTCCCAGAACGCGTACATCTTCGGCATATGCTTCGACCAGTCTACCTGGGCAACCTCTGTAAAGATGGGAGCCAGCAGAGAATCCTGCTGTACTTTCTCGTAGAATGAATCTACCAGATGCCGAACGGCTTCGGGGCTATCAAGGAATATCTTTTTTGTGGGGGAGTCCATCGAAGGGTGCTTAAAAGAGATGAGCATCAAATCAACACTGTTAAATCAACTTAGCCATGAAAAACGTTCGTTTCCCACTATTTTTTGCAACCCTGTACTTACTGGTTTATACGGTCGGGGCTAACCTGGGTTGGCTTTCCACGCCCGTAGTCGCCACGCTTTGGTTGCTGTCTCCCGTGGTCGTGGGCTGGATGGCGTATCGCATTTTAAAGTACGGCGTTCCGAGCGGTCGTACCTTCGACGAGCAATTTTACGAAGATTATAAACCTAACTAATTAGCTGATAAACAAAGCTGATCGGGTTTTTGGAATGGCACGATTATTGAGAAATGTTCTACTTCTTCCCTCAGGGAAAAGAGGAATGAACGGTTGTTGGCCTGGCTGATAAATCCATTAGTGCTTCGCCCGGCATTCGCTCATTTTGTTATCAATTTTTCTATCTTGGCAGGGAATCAAAAATATCAGTAATTACCCTCTATTTAACCGATCCCGACGAGTACACTATGGACATTTTTGAAGCCGCCCGGCAAAACAACCTCGAAGCCCTGGAGCAGGAACTGGAAACGCTACATCCCGACGTAGTCGATGCCCGCGGAAGTACGCCCCTGATTATTGCCGGGTATTATAACCACCCGGAAGCAGTCCGGCTCTTACTGGAAGCTCAGGCAAATCCGGACGCTCAGGATGCCATGGGCAATACGCCCTTGATGGGAGCTTGTTTCAAAGGGTACACCGAAATAGCCCAATTGTTGCTTGAATTCGGAGCGGCAGTAGATACTACCAATGGGAACGGAGCCACGGCTCTAACCTTTGCGGCCACATTCAATCATAAAGCATTAGTCGAGTTACTATTACAACACGGGGCTGATCCCTTACTGAAAGATCGTTTCGGGAAAAACCCCATTGATTACGCCATGGTCCAGGAAAATGCCGAGAGCTACGAAACCCTAGTGGCTGCCTTACACGCCCAGAAATCCTCTAATTCATAAATAAATCAAGTTACCTATGAGCAATGAAAACGGTGCGAATCAGAATGGCCATGCGAATGGTACTGATTCCGACAAAACGCTGACCACTCGCCAGGGTCACCCCGTCACTAACAATCAAAGTATCCGTACGGTAGGGAATCGCGGCCCGGCCACGATGGAAAACTACCACTTTCTGGAAAAAATCTCCCACTTCGACCGCGAACGCATTCCTGAACGCGTGGTGCACGCTCGCGGAGCCGGAGCACACGGCGTATTCGAGGCGTACGGTACGGTAGGGGATGAGCCCATTTCCAAATACACCCGAGCAAAGCTATTTCAGCAAAAGGGAAAACAAACCCCCGTATTCGTCCGATTCTCTTCGGTGATTCACGGCGGTCATTCGCCCGAAACCCTGCGGGATCCCCGCGGTTTTGCCGTCAAGTTTTACACCGAAGACGGGAACTGGGATCTGGTCGGAAATAACCTGAAAGTGTTCTTCATTCGGGACGCCATGAAGTTCCCCGATCTGGTACACGCCTTCAAGCCCGATCCTGTAACGAACCGTCAGGACGGCGAACGCATTTTTGATTTTATCAGCGGTACGCCCGAGGCGATGCACATGATTACGTTTTTGTTCTCACCCTACGGCATTCCGGCCAATTACCGGCAAATGCAGGGTTCGGGCGTGAATACGTACAAGTGGGTGAATGCCGAAGGCGAAGCCGTACTCGTCAAATACCACTGGGAGCCCCTGCAGGGAATCAAAAACCTGACGCAGGAGCAGGCCCAGGAAGTACAGGGTAAAAACTTCAATCACGCAACCCAGGATTTGTTCGACGCCATTGAGGAAGGTAATTACCCCGAGTGGGAATTACTCGTGCAAATCATGAGCGATGATGATCATCCGGAACTCGACTTCGACCCGCTGGATGATACCAAAATCTGGCCGCAGGATCAGTTCCCTTGGTTGCCCGTCGGTAAAATGACGCTGAAGCGTAACCCGGAAAATTACTTTGCCGAAGTAGAACAGTCGGCCTTTGGTACGGGTGTACTGGTGGACGGTCTGGACTTCTCCGACGATAAAATGCTGCAGGGCCGTACTTTCTCGTACTCGGATACGCAGCGGTATCGCATTGGTAGTAATTACCTGCAACTGCCCATCAACGCTCCGAAAACACACGTGGCAACCAATCAGCGGGATGGACAAATGGCGTATCACGTAGATGTACCCGAAGGGGGCAATCCGCACGTAAACTACGAGCCTTCGGTGATGAATGGTCTACAGGAAGCCCCTAAAGCCGGCAATGATTACGAACCTTACTATGCAGCCAAGCTGGTACGTCAGAAAATCGATCGTCAGAACAACTTCGCTCAGGCGGGCGAACGCTACCGGACGTTTGAAGACTGGGAACGCGACGATCTGATCACCAACCTGGTCAATACGCTGGCTCCGGCCAAGAAGGAAATCCAGGACCGGATGATTGATCTGTTCACGCAGTGCGATCCGGAATACGGTCAACGCGTAGCCGACGGCCTCAAAGCCGCCGCCAGCATGGACATTCAGAAAGGTCCGATTGGTAGTACGTCTTCAAAAGATGCGGTAAAGCAGGCCGAAGAAGAAAGCCACGAGTCGAAGCCGTATTAAGCGGATTGAATCAGTCGGCATGAGTTCCGACGCTGTATGAGAATCGAGTCTATGAATCTTGTTAAGAAGATTCGTAGACTCGATTTGTTTTACAACCTGCAATTCAACCCTCACATATAATTCAAATCATTATTCTTCTTCAGTTTCAGAATACCCAGGCTATTGAACAGCAGAATAAACGGATACGTCGGATCGAACTCAAACCAGCGTACACCAAAATTCGCCCGTCCACCCAGCTTGTGGTGGTTGTTGTGGTAGGATTCGCCCATCATCAGAAAGTCAAAAGGCAGCAGATTCTTCGCCGTATCATTCACTTTGAAATTCGTATAGCCGTACTTGTGAGCAAACCAGTTGATAATCACCCCGTGTACCGGTCCCATCAGGTAGTGGATTGGTAACAGTAAATACATCCAGGGGCTAGTCGCGTAGTGCATGTAAAACAGCGTATAGGCCGTACCCCAGCCGATACGCGAAAGCCAGTTATCGCCAATCTTTTCCATAAAGCCCCAGTACGGAACGTTCTTGAAGTATTTCGGGTCTACGTTTTCCTTATGCTTCAAAATGCGGTTGTAGATATTCTTGGTCTTCCACATCATATCAAAAGCATTGTCCGAAAAGCTGGGGGAGTGTGGATCGTTTTCGGTATCGGCAAAGGCATGGTGCAGCCGGTGCATGACCCCGTACGCATACGGACTCAGGAAACTCGAACCCTGCGTAACCCAGGTGAAAAAGTAGAAAAATCGCTCCCAACCCTTCGACATCGTAAACATCTGGTGAGCCGCGTAACGATGCAGGAAAAACGTTTGTGAAAACAGGGAAAGATACCAGTGAGCCAGAAAGAAAATCAGAATGTACATGGAAAGGTGTTGTAGTGTGAAAGGATTTAATGGAGTTGGTCGTGGGTTTGAGTAGGGTTTCAGGTTTGATTAGGTTTCAGGAGGTTTGAAGGAGTGTGAAGTTTGAGGGGTTTAAGTTTGAGTTAGTTTGAAGGGAAGGTTGGAGTGACAAGCGTTGAAAAGCCTTTTCCTGGCCTTTTTAAACCTTCAAAAAGAATTAAAAACGTTTTCAAGGCTAGAGCCCTTCAAGCCTTTATCAAACCCTCCTCAAATCCACAATGAAACTTTAAACCTTTTCAAACTTTATACTCCTCAAACCTGCTTAAACTCTTGCTAACTCCCGTCGCCTCGCCCAGTGCATCCCCGTAATGGCAATGAAAAGCATGGAGGCTGAGCTGACAGGCATGAGAATGGCTGCTACAATTGGAGCCAGATTACCCGTGAGTCCGTAGCTTAAGCCGATGAAATTATAGACCAGTGAAATCAGGAAGCTGAACTGGATGACTTTCAGGCCCGTACGACTGAATTTGAGGAAGTGTCCTACATTTTTCAATTGAGACGCCTCCAAAATGGCATCGCTGGCCGGACTGAAATGCAGCGTATTGTCCGTCAGGGCAATCCCCACATCGGCCTGTTTCAGGGCTCCGGCATCGTTGAGTCCATCGCCCAGCATCATTACCTTTTTACCCTGTTGCTGAAGCGTTTGGATGAACGCTAGTTTGTCTTCGGGTTTCATCCGAAAGACCATGTGATCACTGGGAAACCAGCGACTGAGCGTACGCTTCTCCGTATCAGAATCGCCGGAAAGAACGTACAGTTCGTAGGAATGAGCCAGCTGCGTCAGTGTTTCGTCGAGGCCTTCGCGGTACTGGTGCACGAGTTGGAAAGCCCCTTTCACCTGCCCATCGATACTAAAAAAGCTAGCGGAACCTTCCCGGTCTAAAGCACCTACCCAGGCCGCGGAGCCAAATTTCAGTACGTGCGTATCGACGACACCGGAAAGTCCCATTCCGGTTACAGCTTCGAATCCTGTAACGGGTTTTCGTGTTGATTCCTGGAGATATTCCAGCAGTTTTACACTGATCGGGTGCGTAGAATGCTGAACCAGCGAAGCCAGAGCCACGCGTTCCTCTGCCGTGAGCGGTTCGCCCTGATACTGGATCGGACTGACTTCGGTCGTACTCAGCGTACCCGTTTTGTCAAAAACCAGCGTATCGCACTGAGCGATGTGCTCAATGACTTCGGCATTTTTCAGATATAGCTTTTTCTGGCCGAGCATCCGCATGCCGTGACCCAGAGCAAAAGGGTACGAAAGAGCCAGAGCACAGGGACAGGCAATAATCAGTACCGCCGTAAAAGCGTTGAGGATTTTGGAAGGATCGTACACGTACCAGTACAGGGCCGTTAACGTTGCCAGCGTGAGTACGCTAATGGTGAAGTATTTACCGACCTGATCCGCAAAGGATTTCAGCCGACTTTCCTGACCTTTAGCAAAAGCCGTATGATTCCAGAGTTGGGTTAAATAACTTTGGGAAACGTCTTTCAGTACTTCCAGCTCCACGGAATCGCCCAGTTGTCGGCCCCCCGCGTAGACCAGTTCGCCCACTGTTCTGGATTCGGGGGCCGCTTCTCCCGTCACAAAACTGTAATCGATCAGGCCCGTTCCCCGGTATAAAAGACTATCGGCAGGAATAAGCTCGCCGTGCCGAATTCGGATGCGATCCCCCCGACGAAGCTGCTGAACAGGAATGCTTTCCGTCTCAGCCGTCAGGAAATTCTTAATCCGCGTAACGGCCAGCGGGAAGTACGATTTATAATCCCGCTCGAAGGAAAGAAAGGCGTAGCTTTTCTGTTGGAACCACTGTCCAGCCAACAAAAAGAACGTCAGGCCCGTTAGTGAATCGAAGTAGCCGTTCTGTTGCAGAAAAAGCACTTCGTAGACACTCCGTCCCCAGGCGACGAGAATACCCAGCAGAATTGGGAAATCGAGGTTAAGCCGCCCAGCCCGCAGACTTTTGTACACCGATTCAAAATACCCGCCGCCGGAATAAAACACGACCGGTAACGACAGAATCAGGCTAAGCCAGCCAAAGAGTACCTTATACGAATCATCTTCCAGCCCCAGGTACTCCGGAAAACTAAAGAGCATGATGTTTCCCGCACAAAAACCCGCAACACCAATACGTGTGAGCAGATTCCGGTAGGTAGGGCTTTGCTGTTCTTTCACCACATCCTGTAAGCTGATCAGCGGTTCGTACCCTACCGAGGCTAGCAGTTCGGCCAGCTCCCGTAGTGAAATTCGGTTATCGCCCGTTTTTCGGTACAGAATGCTAACCTGCTTTTTCATAAAATCGACCCGACTGGTTAATACCGCCGGATGGAGACGCGGCAGGTGTTCGAGCAGATACAGGCAGGAAGAACAGTGGATGGCGGGCAGATAAAACGTTACTTTCGCCTGCGTATCGTTCTGAAAATCGAGTAAGGAATCACTGATTTCGGCGTGATCCAGAAATTCGAATCGGGCTAAACTGGGAGAGGTGCCAATCCCACTTTTTCCCAGCGAATAGTACCCGCATAATTCGTGGTCGGCCAGTAGTTCGTAAACGGTCTTGCAGCCTTCACAGCAAAACGTTTTATCGTCTACGTGGAGGGCATCTTCCGCACAATCATTGCCACAATGGTAGCAATGCGTAGGTGCAGCAATGGATAAGGAAGCAGTGGAGCTGTTCATGGCAGGTAAATCAGGCAAGACCTGGGAAAGCCGGATGACAACGGCGGATGTTACGTTCGTTGCAGCCCCAAAAGTCCGCTTTTCCATTTCCTTTTTCCATGATTGGAATTAAGTCCGGAAACTGATTTTTATCATTTTTCTAACTGATGTGACCTTGCAACTTTGTCAGGCCAACCGGTAGTAATACCATATACGTTTTGGCATTTAAACAAGATCCTGATGAAATCGCAAGCTGCTCCTGAGTGCCAACGTTGTGCTTTTCGTGAACATTCGCTGTTCAAAAATTGTCAGCACGACGAATTGCTGGAGATGAATGAGAATAAGTGCTTTCACACGTATAAAAAGGGACAGGTCATTTTCCACGAAGGCAATCGCCCGTTCGGTCTGTTTTGTGTATTCGACGGAAAAGTGAAAATCAGCCGACTTAACTCAGAAGGGAAGGAGCAGATCATTCGTCTGGCGAAGTCGGGCGATACGCTGGGCTATCGTTCCCTGATTGAAAATACCAAATACACGGCCTCGGCAGTAGCTCTGGACGATACGCAGGCCTGCTTTTTGCCCGCTACGGATTTTAATTCTCTGATTGATTCGAATGTGAAAGTGGCCAATGATCTGATGAAAATGCTGGCGAAAGCGTTGGGGGAGTCGCAGGAACGGATGATCCATATGGCAATGAAACCCGTACGGGAACGGCTGGCTGAAGCCCTGTTGCTCCTTAAATCGACCTACCATAAAACCGAGGTAGCAGATCTGTTCAGTATCGCCATCTCCCGGGAAGATCTGGCGGCGATTGTAGGTACGGCCAAGGAAACGGTCATCCGCTTTTTGTCTGAATTCAAGGAAGAAGGGATCGTGAGTTCGCATGGTAGTACCATTACGATTTTAAAGCCCGATCGTTTGTTGAAAATCAGTCAGTTATACGATTAGGCGTGCGAAAGCCACTAAATCACATCACTGAAACCACTGATTTTTATCATTTCAAACGAGGCTGATTTCCAGCAACTTCGCCTTACCATTGAGCTTTACTTCCCGGTTGGGAAAAGCCAGACGAAGAACCATGCTACTAGATACGGAGAAATTATTACTGGCTCGGGGTACGGAGTTGTACGCCCACAAAGGCGAATATCTGTACCGGAAAGAACAGCTTGCTGAGTTTGTTTTTTATCTCAAGGACGGATCGGTCGAAATTTTACCCGAAAATGGGAAAGAAAACCATCGCCTCCAGAGCCGCTGTTTTTTAGGATTACACGAAGCTTTGCTGAACGTGGAGCATCAGGCTTCCGTAAAGGTGAATGACGAATCCATTTTGCTGGTGTTTGACAAACAGGAAATCGAGCACTTTATGGAGGAACATCGGATGGCCCGTCGCTACTTCATGATCAAGCTATGCGATCAGATGGATTTGATGCAGAAGAGTTATGAATGAAAGGCTTTGAGAAAGATTGAGCGGAATCCCCTACACAACATGATAATCCGCCAAGTATCTATACGTTGAATTTATACAAACGATCAATCTTTTCTCAAAGCCTTTTGTCTAGAGTATAAGGCTAGAAGGTAGTAATCACCTGACATCCGGATAAAGAAAACCCGCTGACACGCAAGTGCCAGCGGTCCAAGTAAAAGCCAGACGAAAACAAAGTACTTACCCCACCTTACCACTCAATTTCCGGTAACCCCTTACTATGAAGATAGGCATTGGTTTGGCTGAAATGTTTGCAGCCAAACCAGCCGCCATAGTTGGCCGACATGGGCGAAGGGTGCTTGGCTTTCAGAATTAAATGTTTATCGGGCGAAATGACAGCCCCTTTTTTCTGAGCATAGGCTCCCCAAAGTAGAAATACCAGATTTTCTTTTTCTTCGGACAAAATCCGGATGACCGCATCGGTGAAGGTTTCCCAGCCTTTGCCCTGGTGCGAACCCGCCTGCCCTTCGCGTACGGTGAGGGTCGAGTTGAGCAGTAATACGCCCTGATCGGCCCAGCGGGTGAGATCACCGGATTTGGGTATGGGCTTTCCTAAATCGTCTTTGATTTCCTTGAAAATATTGACTAGCGAAGGCGGGGTCCGGATACCCTCGTTGACAGAAAATGCCATCCCATTGGCCTGATTGGGACCATGGTAAGGATCCTGACCCAAAATGACCACCTTGGTATCCTCAAACGAACAGTGATTAAACGCGTTAAACATCAGCTTGCCCGGTGGGTAAACCCGTTGGGTGGCATACTCATTTTTGATAAAGGATACTAAGTCACCGAAATACGGTTTTTCGAATTCCGGTTGCAAATAAGGTTTCCACGATTCGGCAATCTGAACGTTCATACGGCAGTTAATTAGAGAAGTCGAAGCTAGGACATTCAACGCATGAGCAAGAATACCCCGGGATTAAAAAATATAAAAATCAATTCCAGGATTTGCCCCGTATCTTGCTGACGGTTAATTTCGATTTGATTAGCTTTTAGCAGTTTCGTCAAACAAGGACACGATTATGGTAACGGCCATCACGGAAGGCATCAAAGTTAGTGTGATTACGGAATTCATTTCCGATCATTCCAATGCTTCCCTGCAGCATTTTGTATTTACGTATCGCGTGCGTATCGAAAACCAGTCCGATCATACGATTCGACTGCGTCGCCGCCATTGGTTCATTTATGATTCCAATGGTGTAACCCGCGAGGTAGAAGGGGAGGGCGTGATTGGCCAGCAACCCGTACTTGAGCCTGGACAGGTGCACGAGTATGTATCCGGCAGTAACCTGCAAACCACCATGGGCAAAATGGCGGGCAGTTACCTGATGGAACGCATGTACGACGGTCGCGAGTTTCTGGTACAGATTCCGGAATTTCTGTTGATTGTGCCGTATAAGCTTAACTAATCTTTGCGAATAGCCCGTCTCACGTTTCGTATCACTTTTAATTGAAGCTTGGAGCGAAGAACATTCAATCGCGATAAGCAAGAGCCATCTTGATTGCTTCTTACCTTCGGTATCTGTTTACCGCCGGAAACGAACATGGTTTACATTCACCATTCGTTTTTGATTTATATACCCAAGTCATTCGTTCCCGGGAAAAGCAGCCGGTCTTTGAAGAGATTGAAGGCATTCGTGCAGCCATGAAAGCTCGGACGGATGAAATTGAAATTGTGGATTACGGAGCCGGCTCCCGCCGTACTAATGCTCCAAGGCGTAAAATTTCGACTATTGCCAGGAATGCTCAGAAAACGCCTAAATTTTCTCAGTTACTCTATCGCCTCATTGCCCACTTTCAGCCCCAGGTCATTTTTGATCTGGGAACATCGTTGGGTATCACTACTTTGTACGAAGCGAAAGCTGCTCCCCAAAGTAAAATTTATAGCTTCGAGGGCTGCCCGGAAACCGCCCGCGTGGCCGCTGGTAATTTACAGTCGGCTTCTCAGGTAACGATTGTAACGGGAAATCTGGATGAAACACTGAAAGCCCAAGTCGAGCAGGTTACCCAAATTGATTTTGCTTTTTTCGACGCCAATCATCGGTATGAGCCCACCGTTCGGTACTTTGAGACCTGCCTGCGTAAGGCTCATGCCGATAGTGTTTTTGTCTTTGACGATATTCACTGGTCCAAGGAAATGGAAAAAGCCTGGACCGAAATCCAGGCTCATCCAAGTGTCACAGTAACGATCGACTTGTTTTTTGTGGGCTTGGTTTTCTTTCGAAAGAAACAACCAACCCAGCATTTTGTCCTTCGTTTCTAAGGGGTGAAACGGGCTACTTAGTTGTTTGTACGGGGGAAACCAAAGGTAACACCTACGTTAACTGCCCAAAGTTTGCTGGGGTTTTCCCAACGAATGTTGTTTACGGTACCAGTGCTGGCACTTCCGTCTTTGCTACCAAAGATGAAGTTGTAGCTACCTTCAGCAAACAAACCTACGCCACCCAGTGCGAAAGCCAGACCCAGTTTAGGAGCCGCTCCGAAGCGGGTATCAGTAGACTTGTAAATTTCGCTTCCAGCCAGGTTTACTTTCGTCGTGCGTAAGTAAGCACCTGCTTCTGCTCCAATGTAAGGACGAACCACACCGCTGGTCAGGAAGATGTCCAGAGTACCCGTCAGAGGCACCAGTGATCCACGGTTTTCCAGATTATTACCTACGTTCTGGTTATAATCGTAGGAGATGGCAATGTACTTGGCGGCAGCACCTACGGCTACATTAGGGCCAAGGAACACTTTCAAACCAGCACCCACACCTGGTTTAACTTCTGCATTGTCCAGGTTAGGAGCCGCAGCTGTTCCGTGTAAAGTAAAACCTACTTGTCCAAATGAGTTAAAGCTGAAGGAAGCTAGTACGGCTACCAGAGCCAAACTTGCATATAAACGAATTGCTTTCATGGAGATAATGTTGTTTAGGTAATTAATCCGTACATCATCATCAAAAAAAAGTGCCAAGCCCTCTAAGAGGCCCGGGAGCTTTTAGCAGATCGGGTAGGAATGTCTACATTTTGGGGTTTTATTAGAGAATAAGACTTATGTGGGGAAGTATCCTACCTGCTTCTCGGGAGGATAAAAACAAAAAAGTGGTCGGCGAAAATTCACCGACCACTCCGCTCACCTGTCAAACCAATCACTCGAATTACAAAGGAAGCCCTATCCCTTCTATCCAATCACACGTCTCCAGGGCTCCCAATATTTTACCAGCGATTCGGGTATCCCTGGCCATCGCGTCTTTCCCAGGTAATGGCCCGGTCGATTCGATCTTGTAAGTCACTAATCAGGGCTCGTTCGCGGGGGGAAGTATATCCGTTGGAGCGAGCTGCGTAAATGGCCCGATCCGTTTGCGATTGCAAGCGTTTTAGATCCCGTACTTCCCGGCGGGTCAATTGCCCTGATCGGATACCCTGATCGATTCTTCTATTTTGTTGTTGCTGCCGAAATTCAGGATTAAAGCGTCCCCGGTTGTTATAGCGGCGATCTTCGTAACGATCCCGATCGCGACGATCATACCGGTCATCGTAACGTCCGTAGGGCTGGGCCTGCGTGCAGGCAGCAGTACCAATCATCAACGTAGCGGCGACAAAAAAGGCTTTGGAGAAAAAGGAGGTTTTCATGGCGTTCTTTCGTTTTTTGTTCAAATTCAGGACTAAGAACAAATACCTCAACGCACGTTTAAAGCCTTAACTTTCTTTAACAGGGGAGTGTACAGTTTTCAGTTTGCTATTTACAGTTTTTAAAAACCTTTAAGCTTATATAGTATTGAAAATCAATGTTTTAATATTTTGTAAATAATATTTATTGACTAATTAAGCGAGAAGCAAGCAATTTTTAAACATGAAAAAAGCCTCTGCAACGATTCGTCACAGAGGCTTTTTTATTTCAAGTTGTCAAGTTAAAACTGAAAACAGTACACTAGAAACTGACAACTAAACTTATCCTTTCGCCACTTCCACATTCACCCGTTTGCCTTTAATGGTATTGCCATCGAGAGCACTCAGGATCGTTTGTTGGTGTTCTTTAGGAACGTCCACGAAAGAGTAGCTATCGAACAAGTCGATCTGGCCGATGACTTTACCGGGCAGACCGGTTTCGCCCGTAATGGCTCCTACAATGTGGCTAGGCGTAATTTTGAAATTCTTACCGATGTTGATGAACAGACGAACCATTCCGGCATCGGCACCACGGCGGAAGGGTTTGCCTTCACGATCCACACGGTCACGGGTGTTTCCGTTACGTTCGCCGAAGCTTCCTTTGCGGTCACCGAAACGCTCATTACCGCGACGATCTCCGAAGCGACCATTGCGGTCTCCACCGCGTGCATCACGGCCTTCGAATTTGTTACGGGGTTGTTCTTCCAGATTATCCTCAGTCGTTTTTACACCACCCAGGTTAAGTTGAGCTAAGGCAGAAACGATGGCTGTAGGCTCATATCCGGCTTCTTCCAGCGTGCTCAGTACATCGGCGTAAAATTCAGACGTACCTTCTTCGATGGTTTGCTGTACGCGTTCAATGAAGCGAGTTTTCTTGATTGCGAAAACATCCGCAAACGTAGGCAGCTTACCCCGCGTAATTTCTACTTTCGTATAGTTCTGAATGTCACGGATACGGTATTTTTCCGCTCCAGCAGCCAGTGTAAAGGCTTTACCTGACTTACCAGCACGACCCGTACGACCAATCCGGTGTACGTAGTATTCCGAATCCATCGGTACATCGTAGTTGAAAACGGCTTCTACATCGTCTACGTCGATACCACGAGCCGCTACGTCGGTAGCAACCAGAATTTGCGTAGTACCGCCGCGGAATTTGCTCATTACCTGCGTACGGGCCGCCTGACGCATATCGCCGTGCAGACCTTCCGCTGCGTAACCACGCATCTGGAATTGCTCAACGATTTCATCGACCCGAGCTTTCTGATTACTAAACACCAGCATCAATTTGATCTGGTGGAAGTCGATCAGACGGCACATGGCTTCGAACTTCGCATCGGGACGCACCGCGTACCAGCTTTGTTCGATATTGGCGTTCGTAACTTCGTTTTTCGTAACTTTTACCAACTGTGGGTTTTTCTGATACCGTTTGGTCAGATCCATAATTGGTTTCGGCATCGTAGCTGAGAAGAAGACCGTTTGGCGATCTTCAGGGCAGTCGGCCAGTACACTTTCAATGTCTTCCCGGAAGCCCATGTCCAGCATTTCATCCGCCTCATCCAGTACCATGTATTTCACATGATCCAGACGCAGGGAACCACGTTCGATGTGGTCCATTACCCGACCCGGCGTACCTACTACGATCTGGCAGCCTTTGCGTAAATCGCGGTTCTGACGCTCGTAGCTATCGCCACCGTAAATAGCCGTAATCCAAACGCCTCTTTTGAATTTAGCCAAGCGACGAAGTTCTTCAGAAACTTGTACGGCTAATTCACGCGTAGGGCACAGAATCAGGGATTGAACGACTTTCTCGTTCGGATCAATAATGTCGATTAAAGGAATACCGAAAGCAGCTGTTTTACCGGTACCGGTTTGAGCTTGGCCAATGACGTCACGGCCTTCCAGCAGATGAGGAATAGACTCGGCCTGAATAGGCGAGGGTGCCACGAAACCCATTTCCGTGACGGCTTGCATCACCTCGTCAGAAAGACCGAGGTCAGCAAATAAAATTTGATTCTCCATGAATTAATAATACCACAAGAGTTCCTTGTGCTCCGGTCATCTACAGGCAGGGCCTGTTTCCGAAGACCTCACAAACAGAAGTTTGCGGTACAGTCGGTTTTAAATGATGTAAAATAAACCACAACGATGCCTACACATCCGTCGGGCTTCTGATGACCAAAGTGTGAGCTACAAAGGAGGGTTCGGCACGCGAACCAAATCAGAGCAAGGCAGACGGGAGGCCTTTTCAGCAAGCAGATGTTTCCCTGCCGCTAGAAATACAATGCAAAATACGCTGAAAGAGTTCAGGTCTGCAAGTAAATTGTACTATGTAGGGGAAATGTTCAGTATAATCAAAGAAATATACCATTCACTTTACTTTTTCCATGATTTAGATCAAAATCCGGGCTTCCTTCAAAAGGGTTCCATGGCCCTTGCAACCCCTGGGAATGAAATACTGGCGGGAACGTGTGGGTAATTAGCTGTTTCGGCTACAAATTTGTGACAAAATCGCGTGCATGAAAAAAGCCTTATTTATTGATCGGGACGGAACGTTGATCGTAGAACCCCAGACCGATTTTCAGATTGATTCCCTCGAAAAACTGGAGTTTCTGCCCAAAGCCATCTCCGCGTTACGTAAAATAGCCGAAGAAACCGATTACGAACTGGTGATGGTAACCAACCAGGACGGATTAGGTACGGATTCCTTTCCCGAAGATACGTTCTGGCCGACGCAGAATAAAATGCTGCAAACGCTGGAAAACGAAGGAGTCGTCTTCTCCGCCGTTCACATTGACCGCTCGTTTCCGGAACAAAACCTGCCGACGCGTAAACCAGGTACTGGCCTGCTCACGCAGTACCTGGACGGGAGTTACGATCTGGCCAACAGTTTCGTGATTGGCGACCGGCTGACGGACATACGGCTGGCGAAAAACCTGAACGCGAAAGCTATTTTGGTAGAACCCGGTAATAAAGAATCGGAACGCGGCCTGCTTACGCCGGAACTGGAGCCCTATGTAGCTCTGATTACGCCCGACTGGGATGAAATTTACCGCAAAGTACGGCTGGCTGACCGCATCGGACAGGTACAGCGGGATACGAAAGAAACCCAGATTTTTGTTGAACTCAATCTGGATGGTACGGGTAAGGCCAACATTCAGACGGGACTCGGCTTTTTTGATCACATGCTCGATCAACTGGCCAAACACGGCGGTTTGGATCTGACCATTAAAGTCAACGGTGACCTGCACATTGACGAACACCATACCATCGAAGATACGGCACTGGCCCTGGGTGAAGCGTTCCGCAAATCCCTGGGCGATAAACGGGGCATTGCCCGTTACGGTTTCCTGTTACCCATGGACGAAGCACTGGCTCAGGTAGCAATTGATTTTTCGGGTCGCCCGTGGCTGGTATGGGATGCTACTTTCAAACGGGAGAAAATTGGCGATATGCCCACGGAACTCTTCCATCACTTCTTCAAGTCCTTTACCGATACTTCACTTACTAATCTGAATATCAAGGTTGAAGGCGACAACGAGCACCATAAAATTGAGGCTATTTTCAAGGCCTGGGCCAAAGCGATCAAGATGGCCGTACGGCGGGAAATCCGGGAGCTTAATAATCTGCCCAGTACAAAAGGCGTCCTGTAAACTTTAGAGTTTAAGCTTTGTGGCTTACTTTTGTGATCATTGCTTTCGAAACACTAGATAACACATACGCATATGTTACTGAATATTCCTCTGCCCACTTTTGTACCCATCGCGTTTTTTGTATTGCTGATGGCCACGTCTTTCTACATTGGAGCATACCTGGAGAAGCGGGAACCTCGCAAGTAGGAATACCAAACCTTAAGAAAAGAGCGGCCTTACGGGCCGCTCTTTTTAGTATAAACCTGACTTGATCCTCAGAAAACAATGTATACGTTATACGCCATTCCCAATTGTGATACCGTGAAAAAGGCCCGCGTATGGTTGGCCGATCATGCCATTACCTACCAGTTCCACGATTACAAAAAACAGGGTATTACGCGGGAAACGATTGAACGCTGGCTCACGCAAAAGTCCTGGGAAGAACTGGTCAATAAAGCCGGAACCACGTGGAAACAACTCGCCGAAAAGCCAGCCGATCAGGAATCGGCGATTGCTCTGATGCTGGAAAAACCATCCGTAATTCGTCGCCCCTTGATTGAAGCCGAAGGGAAAATCGTGGCTCTGGGTTTCAAACCGGACGTTTACGAAACTACTTTTAAATAGGTTTACCATTCCATCCGGGGCAGCGGAGATACGGTCTGCGGGCAAAACTCGCCCCGTAACGCCTTGTAATGCCCGGCCATACCAATCATAGCCGCATTATCGGTGCAGTACTCGAAGTTAGGAATGTACACGTTCCAGCCGAGTTTCTCTCCCGTTTGCTGCAATTCCCTGCGTAAACCCGAGTTCGCCGAAACGCCACCGGCAATGGCAATTTCCTTAATGCCGGTTTCGCGGGCGGCCCGTTTTAGTTTGGTCAGTAAGATTCGAATGAGTGTGGCCTGGACGGAGGCACAAATATCGGCCAGGTTTTCTTCGATGAAGTTCGGATTCTGAGCCGTTTCTTTCCTAAGAAAATACAGGATGGCCGTTTTGATACCCGAGAAGGAATAATTCAGGCCGGGTGTATCTACGTCGGGTAAAGCAAAGCGGTCAGGATTACCCGTTTGAGCGTATTTGTCAATCAAAGGGCCGCCGGGGTAGGGCAGATTCAGCAGTTTGGCCGTTTTGTCGAAGCTTCGCCGACGGCATCATCCTGAGTTTCGCCGATGACTTCCATGTCCAGGTAGTCCCGAACCCGTACAATCTGCGTATGTCCACCCGATACGGTCAGACATAAAAAAGGAAACGAAGGGTGCGGGTCCTGCAGGAAATGAGCCAGTACGTGGGCCTGCATGTGATGCACATCGACCAGCGGAATGTTTAGTCCCAGAGCCAGTGATTTGGCAAAGGAGGTACCTACCAAGAGGGCACCCAGTAATCCCGGACCACGGGTAAAAGCAATGACGTTCAGGTCATTTTTTGTAACTTCGGCCCGCGTTAGAGCTTCGGTTACGACTGAGACAATGTGTTGCTGGTGAGCCCGTGAAGCCAACTCCGGTACTACACCGCCGTATTGCTGGTGAATTAATTGCGTAGCAACGACGTTCGAACGAACCTGACCATCAATCAGTACGGCAGCTGAACTTTCATCGCAGGAAGATTCAATGGCGAGTAAGACCATAGAGAGCGAAACGACCCGAACAAGCGGGGTGGTTTGTAATTTTAAATGAGTATTTAGTCAACAAAAGTACGGGGTAAACGTTCAAATGACAGGTTTTGTCACGTGATCCCTGTATAACTTTAGCTTTTTGTACCGATTTCCCATGATGCGATCGCTCCTCCGTTTCACCCTTCGAACCCTGCTAACCCTGGCGTTGGTAGCTTTCATCGGGCTAGCGATAGCAGTTCGGTTTTCGTGGGTTACGTTTACCGAAGCCGAGCAGGAGAATCTGGAACGTAAACTGCTGTTCATCGGCTTACCCCTGTTTACCCTCGGAGTACTTTTATTAATTTTTGTTCCCCGGCTACGGGCCTGGGTCCTGCCTCGCATCGCCCGGGAATCCCCCATTGTACTCCGTAACGCGACCATAATCCTTACGCTGGCGTTTGGGTTTACGATTAGCCTGATGGCCTTTCTACGCATTCCAGCCATTCAGACCAGGCTGACGCGATACGTTACGGAGTGGTTCTACGAGCAGACGCACTATCCCGTTAGCATTGGCCGCGTGAATTATCGCTTTCCCGATAATCTTATTCTGGAACAGGTTTCCATTCCGGATACGCTTCGTAAACCCATGATTGACGTCAAGCGTCTGGAAGTGAATCTGGCCTTATTCAAACTCATTGATTCGGCCAGTACCAACATTCACCTCGATCAGGTCAAACTGGTGGGTCCCGACGTCCGATTGGTCGTACAACCCAACGGGGATTTAAACATCGATGGTTTCATCAATGCCATCGACCGGCTCACGGCTCCTAAAACGCCTCGGAAAGGCCCGCCGAAAGTAATTCCCTTCACCATTGGCGAGGGCTTGGTGGAAGGGGGAGAATTTCACTACGACGATCCCCGCAAAGAACCTTTCCGACGAAAAGGCACCTTTGATTACAATCACTTTGTCATTCATGAGCTAAACGGCAACGTTAAAAACTTCCTGGTTTTTGCGGATACCATTGCTGCCGACATTACGCAGTTACGGGGGATTGACCGCGTCGCTCAGTTGCGTATTCATAAGTTCGATACGAAGTTCTTTTTCTCCGCCCAGCAGATGCGGTTTGAAAATCTACTCGTACACGTCAATCGTTCGACGCTGCGTAAACATATCGAATTCCGATACAAAAGAAGCCGGGATTTAGGTGACTTTAACGAGAAGGTACGCATCATTGCCGATCTCAGTCAAAGCGTCGTTTATGCCAATGACCTGGCCCGCTTTGCCTCCTCCTTATACCAGTTTAACGACCGCTGGCAGGCGTCGGGACACTTCGACGGAACCGTTCGGGATTTTGTTTTCAACGCTACCGACCTGCGTTACGGCAAGCAAAGTCGGGCGGCGGGTACGTTTGCCTTTAAAGGCTTACCCGATTTTGAAACGTCGGATATGGATTTTCGCCTGAGTCAGTTTGTAACGAACGCTCAGGATTTGGCTCAGTATACGGGAAAAACCGCCGAAGAAACCATTAAAGAATTTGGTACGCTGGATTATCAGGGACTTTTCGCGGGTCGTTACAATGATTTTCGGGCGAAGGGAATCCTGAAAACCGGACTCGGCACGATCGTGCCTGACCTGAGTATGAAGATTGCCGATGACATCGAAAATTCAACGTACAAAGGCAATATTGAACTCGCCGATTTTGCCCTGGGCGATTTAATTAAAGATCCCAAACTGCTCCAAACGATTGATTTGAAGGGCCAGATTGAAGGGGCCGGATTCGATAAAGAAACGGCAACAGTCAGGCTTAATACGGACGTTAAACAGGTTGGATTCCAGGGTTATAACTACCGGAATATCCGCGTGGACGGAGCCTTGCAACTCGGGTTGTTTGAGGGAAAAGTAGCCATGAAGGATACCAATCTGGTATTCGATCTGGAAGGGAAAGCCGACCTGCGTCAGAAACGCAACTACTTCGACATTGACGGCACCATCAGCCGGGCCATGTTGCATCCGCTGGGTGTATCCGAAGAAGACATGCGGTTACAGTCGGAAGTACACGTCGTCTGGACGGGGCTTGAGCTGGATCAGATGTACGGCGTCGCCCGCCTGAAAAATACGTATCTGACGCGAATGCTCGAAGAAGGCGACCGGAACCTGCTCATTGATACGCTGTATCTTTTCGTACCCAAGCCCGTAAGCAGTCGGTATATTTCCCTGCAAACGGATATTCTGAATGCCACTGTCGAGGGGCCCTTTGCCTTGTCACAAGCCCTGAAAGACTTACCCAATCTGGTAGAAGAGTACAAAATTTATTTCACGGAACTGGACTCCACCCGGCAGGACTATTACCGCCGAAAAGCCAAAAAGTCGTCCATCATCGACCGCTACAGTCTGGATTACTCCGTTGACTTTAAAGACGCCCGACCGTTGATGGCTTTTCTGTATCCCGGCGGCTATCTTTCGCCGAATACGCGGGTAGAAGGAGCCTTTACGATGGGAGCGACATCGGTATTTTCGCTGAACGCCAAAGTTGATACGTTACTGATTGAAAAGTATAAGTTCTACCACTCCGAAGTAGACCTCAACACGTCCAAATACGCTAATCAGAACGACGTATTGGCTTCAGCAGTCATTACCTCCCAACAGCAGCAAATCTATTCAGCGGCCCCAACGGAAGCCTTACAGGTGGAAGCTTCCTGGGAAAAAGATCACATTGCCTTTACGAGCCGTCTACGGCAACAGCAAAGTACCAACCGGCTTAACCTGAACGGGGATATTTTTTTCCGTCCGGAAGGGACCGACCTACATTTTCGCCGTTCCCGGGTCCGGATTCTGGATCAGGACTGGAACGTGAATACAGAGAACCGGATTCGGCTGACGGGTTCAACTATTCAGGTCAATGATCTGACTTTCCGCAATGTGGAGCAGTCGATTGCCATTAACGGCCTGGTTTCCAAGGATCCACTACAAACCCTTTCCCTCAAGGCTCAGGACTTTAACCTGGCTACGCTCCAACCGATTTTACAGGTAAACGTGAAAGGGACGCTCAATGGAGAATTATCCATGCGAGATGCCTACGAAAACATTAATCTGGACGGTAACCTGAACGTGGATGAACTCGTATATAAAGGTTTTCTGATTGGCAACGTAACGGCTTCGTCGCAGTGGGACCGTACCAATCAACGGGTAAATATCAATATGGGCGTCGATCGGATGAACAACCCGATTCTAAACGTAAAGGGGACGTACTCGCCCGAGCAGGATGACAATTCGCTTGACCTCGTTGCCACGCTGAACCGAACTGACTTACAGATTTTTGAACCGTTTACGGAAGACCTTTTCTCGGAAATCAAAGGACAGGCCAGTGGGAAACTCCTGATCCGTGGTACCCCCCGCGATCCGAAACTGGGGGGATTGGTAGACGTGAAACGTGGACAACTTCGCTTCGATTATCTGGGCGTACGGCTGGCTTTTTCCGATACCATCCGTTTCCGGGGGGGCGAAATTCAGGCCCAGATGGGCATAAGTGACGAAGAAGGCAATACGGGTAAGCTCCGGCTGGGCATGTATTCGGGCGGTAATGGCAGTTACGCCATGGATTTAAAGGCTAATCTGAAAAACTTTAAAGTGCTCAATACGACCAGTAAGGATAACAAACTTTTTTATGGTAAAGCTTACGTAACGGGCGATGTGAGCGTGGAAAGTGTGGGTTCACTGGATAACCTGATCGTAAAATCCAACGCCACCACTCGACCCGGTACAGAAATCACCATTCCGATTGATAATGCTTCGGAGGTAAGTAACACGGATTACATCCAGTTTGTAAATCTGGCCATTAAGAAGAAGGAAGAGGACCTGAATTTGCCCCGTAAGGTGCGTACGGGCATTCGAATGGACTTCAACTTCAATATTACGCCCGATGCCAAATGTATTCTGCTACTCGATCGTCGAACGGGTGACCGACTGGAGGCCTACGGACACAGTAACCTGAATCTGGAAGTAGATACGAAAGGCGAATTCGCCATGCGGGGAACGTATGAGCTGGAAAAAGGGAAGTACTATTACAAGTACGAAGCACTGGTTTCCAAGGAATTTGCCATTCAGCCCAACAGTCGCATTAGCTGGTACGGCGATCCCTATGAAGCCTACGTGGACGTTAAAGCTTCGTATACCAAACTCACTTCCCTGACGCCCATCATGAACCTGAGCAATGATCAGACTTCTTCGGCTCAGGCCCGGCGGGCGTATCCGGTGGAGGTGACGATCAGTTTGAAAGATCGGCTGATGAAGCCAAACGTTGGCTTTGGGTTAAAAATTAAAGAATACCCACTGGAACCACAGTTCTCCGGTTCAGTACAGGCTTTTGAAGCCCGCATTGCCAATGATGAGCAGGAGCTAAACAATCAGGTGAGTAGTATCCTGTTTTCGGGACGACTGATTCCGCAGAACTCGCAGGCGTTCCGCGACATCAACGTACTGAATTTGCTGGCGGAAACGGGTACCAGCGTGCTGAGTGACATCCTTTCCAAAGTAGCCAATGGCGTAGAAGTGGATATCAATACCGTGAACGTGATTGGTTCGAATCAAAACCTGGCCGATCAGCTTCGGGCCCGCGTATCGTATAATTTCGGGAATGGCCTGACGATTAGTCGGGACGGTGGGTTTTCATCGGTGTACAGCACGCAGAATGCGAACCTCATTGGCGACTGGGCCGCGGAATGGACCGTAACACCCGACGCCCGCTGGCGACTGAAAGCCTTTAGCCGTTTCCCGCAAAACACATTCCTGCAAAGTACCATCAACCAGAATACGCCGACGGTAGGGGGTAGTGTACTGTATACGAAAAGCTTCAATTATTTCTTCCCGAAGAAAAAAGTAACACCGTCCGCCGTGACTCCAACGGATACAACCCGACCCGATACGACCCGGCAACCCGCCCGTACGACGGAAGCCTACAAGCCCTGAAAATAAAAGCGGCCCGAACTTTGGTTCGGGCCGCTTTGCGTTAAAATCGTAAGGTACTTACAAGGCCAGGGCGGCGAGTAAGGTCTGGCATTTCATTTCAGTTTCGTGCCATTCCTGTTCCGGAATTGAGTTTTCTGTAATGCCCGCTCCGGCGTATAAAATGGCCTGATCGCCTTCCATCTGCATGGTCCGTAAGTTGACGAACAAATGGGATTCGTTGTGAATATTAATCGGACCGAGGAAGCCACTGTAATAGCTTCGGTCGTAGTTTTCGTAATGTTCGATGAAGCGAAGGGCCGAGGATTTCGGCGTACCGCAAACCGCTGAAGTGGGGTGTAGTAGATCCAGCATAACCGTGCCCAACTGCGGAAAATTAACGGCCTGGGTATCCACCTGAAAATCCGTACGCAGGTGCAGGAGGTTACCGGCTTTGACCGTTTTAGGGCCGCTTTCCTGGTATTCCCGCAAACGAATTTTCTTGAAACACTCGATGATATACCGGCTCACCAACGCGTGTTCTTCAATCTCCTTGTCTGACCATCGGGCATGTTCCAGGGAAACGGGTTGCTGCTCAGCATCCGTTGCGGATTGCGTACCCGCCAAAGACATTGTCCGAAAGATGCCCTGTTGATCCTGACTAACGAGTACTTCGGGCGTTGCTCCCAGCCAGACGCAACCCGACTCCGGTAAGGAAACGAGCGAAATAAACGCGTTAGGGTAAGTTTCGCAAAGCCGATGAAAGGCAGCGACGTGATCGAAACGGGCGGGTAATTCCACCCATTTACGCCGGGAAAGGACTACCTTCTGAAAAGCTCCGAGCTTCATTTCCGTAACGGCCTGCCGAACGGCTTCTTCGAATTTCTCCCGTTCTGAACCCGCGTTTCCGTCCAGCGGAATGGGGGTCAGATGGTATTCCGGGAAGTCATCGGAATCGTCGTCGGCATCATCTTCAAACGCCTGAATACGCCAGAAATCCGCCGACGAAGTAATCTCTTCGGCAATCAGGGTCTCCTCCGCATCAAACGAAAAGTAAAGATCAGCCCGCAAAAAACGCGTCTGCTCGCCTTCCGGATTTAGAAAAGGACTGATGGCAAACCCAGCAGGCAATTCTTCCAGATCGGCTTTCAGACGACGGTCTTCGCTCGATAAATCAATAATCAGCTGTTTTTCTGAAGCTCGCGGTAATCGCCACAAGGCTGCCGGATAACCGCCACGCTCAGCCGTACGCCAAAGATTGGATAATGAGTGGGTACGAATTGAAATATTCTCAGTATGAACTGTTTCCATAACTCCATTTCACGATATAAGTATAACTATTCGCAGTGCGAAATGGTGCTGGGAATTCCTTAAAAAGTCATTAATTGACGTAGGGATGTGTGTAAAGAGTACGCTCAAGAAGAGTAACTCCCCGAAAGTCAGCACTTTCGGGAAGGAAATAAAATTTAGGACAAATGAACGGTCTGGCCCGTTTGTGTACTTTGAAAAGCCGCTTCGATGACTTTCAACTGCGTAACTATCTGCTCGGGTTTCACAAACAATTCGGCATCATCGGTAATGGCATCCGCTACGTTTTGGTAGAAAATGCCCCAGTCACCGGGTAAGCTTTCCATTTTTCGGGAAATGCTCTGTCCGTCTACATCCGTATGCAGCAAGCCCCAGAGTGATTCGGGTTCTACACCAAAGTTGGGGTGACCCGGCATGATTTCACCCGCCTTCAACTGATCTTCCTGAATATCAATACCCGGTTTGAGAAAACTCCCGTGTGTACCATGCAGCGTATAGCGGGGAGCAGGCTCCTGTACGAGCAGACTTGAACGTAAGCGTACCCGTAACCGACCGTAATTCAGGTACAAATCGAAAGCATCATCAATTTGGGAGCCTTCCCGTTGCGTCCAAATGTTGGCCCATACCGATTGCGGACGACCGAACAGTACCAGAACCTGATCCAGAATATGCGAACCCAGATCGTAAAGAGTTCCACTACCGGCAGAATTGGTTTCTTTCCAGGCTTTTGGATTTAAAACGGGCTTGTACCGGTCGAAGTGAGCTTCGTAGGTATGCACTTCGCCCAGTTCGCCGGATTCCAGTACCTGTTGGACCGTACGGAAATCACTGTCCCAGCGACGGTTATGGTATACGCTGAGTACCCGGTTTTGTTCCCGAGCCAGCTCAATCAGTTCTTCGGCTTCTTCGACAGTAGGCGTGAAGGGCTTTTCCACAACGACGTGTTTGCCCGCCTGCAACGCTTTTCGGGTATAGTCCGCGTGGGTATCGTTGGGCGTATTGATGATGATCAGATCGATCTCCGGGTTTTCCAGCAGAGCTTCAAACGTACGTACCGTCTGCAAAAAAGGATAAGCCTCCGCTGCCCGGTTTTTGGAACGTTCGAAGACGTGCGTAAGTTGAAAGGCGGGATTCGCCAGAATAAAGGGGGCGTGGAGATAATGAGCAGAATCTCCGAAACCAGCAAGAGCAGTACGAATCATGGCAGTAAGTGGTCAGTTTTCGGTCTACAGTGTTCAGTTAGTAAAAGTATACCCCCGGGCCTGGGGAAAAGGAGCCACTGATTTTCAAAGAATAACTGTAAACCGAAAACAATAAACTGAAAACTAATCTATTATTTTTGTACAATGAATGAGCGTTACGCGGAACATAAGCGGTATTTAAATCGGCTCAAGGCCCGTAAACCTAAAAAATTAGACGAAGCTTTTGAGCAATTGCACGAAGAAGTTTTTGAGGAAGTCGATTGTCTGGCCTGTGCCAATTGCTGCAAGACGACCAGTCCCATTTTTACGGATACGGATATTGACCGCATCGCCAAACACCTGCGGATTCGCCCCTCGGATTTGATTGACCGGTATTTACACCTGGACGAAGATCGGCATTACGTACTCAATAGTTCGCCCTGTACCTTCTTAGGCAGCGATAACTACTGTTCGATTTACGAAGTACGCCCCAAAGCCTGTCGGGAGTACCCCCATACCGACCGACGCCGAATGGTTCAGATTCTGGATCTGACGTTAGCAAATACGACGATTTGTCCGGCCGTGGCTACCATCGTTGATCGTTTACAGCACCTAGTACCGGCCTGAGGCCCTTTCCCATCATGCAGATTCAGGAATTTCATTGCCCTTCGCTTTCGGAACTTTCAGAAACCGCCCGTCAGGTGCTGGCGTATGGGAAGGAGCGTACCGTGTGGCTATTTGAGGGCGAGATGGGAGCGGGCAAAACCACTTTTATCAAAGCGTTGTGCGGGGTACTGGGCGTAAGCCAGACCGTACAGAGTCCGACCTTTGCCTTGGTGAATGAATATGCCACCCAAGCGGGTGAAACGGTGTACCACTTTGATTTCTATCGGATTAAGTCAGAAATTGAAGCCTTGGATTTGGGCGTAGAAGAGTATTTTGATTCAGGAGCGTACTGTTTTGTTGAATGGCCCTCGTTGATTCCGAACCTGTGGCCCCCCGATGCTTTATTGGTGTCCATCATCCCTAACCCCGACGATTCCCGAACGATTCGCGTGCAGAGCTAATACGCGGACGTTCCGTTTTTAAGGTATCCTTTTTTCCCCCATGCGTAATCCTTATGTTTCGCTGCTGCGTACCGCGTGGCAGTATGCCCGGCATGAAAGAGGCCGGTATGTAGGCGTGTATACGCTGTTTATTCTTTCCAATTTAGTCAATGCCAGTTTGCCCCTGATGCTGGGCTGGCTGGTCAATCAGCTTCAAAAAGACGGCGTTCATGCCCTGCGGTATTCCCTCTGGTACATCCTGGGGTATATCGGTCTGCGGCTGGTTTTCTGGGCGTTTCACGGTCCGGCCCGCGTGGTAGAGCGGGAACTGGCTTTTAATCTAAGCCGTAACTTTCTACAGGAACGATACCACCAGGCCCTGCATTTGCCCGTCAAATGGCATAAAGATCACCACTCGGGAGCCACGATCAACCGGATTCGGAAGGCCTACGAAGCCCTGCGTCTCTTTTTCCAGAACGGCTTTACGTACCTGCACGCCCTGATGAAGTTTGCCTTGTCACTGGGAGCCATGCTGTACTTTTCCCCGCTATTTGGCATGATCGGGGTAGGCATTGGTATCGTGACGCTACGCATCATTTTTATGTTTGATAAGCCTTTCGTTCGGACGCTGAATGAAGTCAACGAGGGTGAACACGAGGTATCTGCCACGCTCTTTGACAGCCTTTCCAACATTCTTACCGTGATTACCTTACGGCTGGAAAACAGTATGGAAACCGGACTAATGCAAAAGGTATCGAAGCTGTTTCCAGCCTTTCGTAAAAACGTCGTAATTAATGAATGGAAATGGTTCACGGCTGAAATGATGATTAGCCTGATTTACGGTGTCATTACGCTGGGTTACATTTATCAGAACAGCGATCCGTCACAGGCTTTTTACGTGGGTGGACTGGTCACGCTGCTCGGCTACGTGAACCAGTTTACGAGCGTATTTCAGGATGTAGCCTGGCAGTATACGGACATCGTTCGCTACAATACCGACCTGCAAACGGCCAACGACATTGCCGAGGCCTACGAAAATAATCACCGTCCGGAAGCCATTGAAACGATACCTCCCGACTGGCAGGCGATTGAGCTAAAAAATATTCATTTTTCCCACCAGTCTGACGAACGCGTGACGGGTCTGAAAGGCCTGAACCTGCGAATTCAGCGGGGACAACGCATTGCCCTGATCGGGGAAAGTGGCAGTGGCAAAAGTACTTTGCTCGCCCTGTTGCGGGGATTGTACCAGCCCAAGCCCGGCTGCGAAATGGCCATCGATGGCGAGCTGTATCCGGATTTGGGAGCCTTGTACGATTCCGTAACGCTTTTCCCGCAGGAGCCGGAAATTTTCGAAAATACGATTGCCTATAACATCACGCTGGGTCTGCCGTTCGAGGAAGCGAAACTGCGGGAAGTCTGTGAAATTGCTCATTTCCACGAAATCGTGAAGCAACTGCCGCAGGGGTTCGACTCGCAGATTCAGGAAAAAGGAGTCAACCTGTCGGGTGGACAAAAACAGCGGCTGGCTCTGGCCCGGGGAATTCTGGCCGCTCAGCACAGTCACGTAGTATTGCTCGACGAACCGACGTCCAGCGTCGACCCAAAAACGGAAGCGTTGATTTATCAGCGGATGTTCGAAGCGTTCCCCGACAAGGCGATCGTCTCCTCGCTGCACCGCCTGCACCTCTTACGCGACTTTGATTACGTCTACGTCATGGACAAGGGCCGAATCATTGAAGAAGGTTCGTTTGACTGGTTACGCTACAACGGTCCCCGTTTCATGGAACTGTGGTGGCACCAGGAAGAAAAAATGGAGAAAGTGGCGTAAGCCCCGTTTCATAACCAGTACGGACTTCCCGGGAGTCATTACTTCCGGGAAGTTTTCTTTTTAATAATAGCCAGCCATCGCCTTACCTTAAAAATCCCGCCTTCCCAAGTTATCCGTAGCATTTGCTACGGATGCCTAAATTTGTAGGCTGTGCTTACCTTGGCCGCGAGCCTGAGTCCGACTAACCGTCACGTTCTTTTTCCGAGTTATCCGTAGGATTTGTTACGGATGTTCAAAATTTGTAGGCGATGTTTAGCCTAAGAAATTTGCTCTACTCCCGCATTCTCCTACGTTTAGTACCGGCAAACGCGTAGTTTTTAGAATTCTTCAGCTGCGAACCAATCGTCTCGGTTATCTTTGCGATTCTCTTATTTTATGAGTCTCCCCCAAGGGCTCCTCTACTTATCCGGCACGGCTGTAAAGTCGTTGATTAGCGTATGAAAGTTCTAAAGTTCGGCGGCACCTCCGTAGGAAGCATCAAAGCCATAGAGTCGGTTTTGGGCATTATTCATGATAATCTTCAACGCGGTGAAAAAATAGCCGTGGTTTTCTCGGCCATGGGTGGATTTACCAACCAGTTGCTGGAAATGGGCAACCGGGCCGCCCGTAATGAAGAATACCGGGACGTTTTGAAAAAAGCGTCCGATCGTCACCTCGAAGTCATTAACCATTTCATTGGACCGCGTTTTCGGAGTCGGGTCATTGCCGATGTCATGGGTTTGTTTAATGAACTCGAAGACTTACTGCGGGGGATTACCCTGATTCGGGAAATTTCACCGCGAACGTCCGATCTGCTTGTAAGTTTCGGCGAACGCCTGTCGACGACGCTGGTGACTGAAGTGCTAAAAGATCAGGGTGTCGACTGCGATTTTCTCGATGCCCGCAAGCTGATTAAAACGAACGCTTCGTTTCAGCAGGCCGAAGTAAACTTCGAGTTGACGAATCATCTGATTCAGCATCATTTTGCCAAGAATAAAAACCTCCAGCTCATTACGGGCTTTATCGGCTCAACCGAAGATGGCGTGACGACGACGCTCGGTCGCGGAGGCTCCGATTATACGGGTAGTATTTTCGGGTCGGCTCTCAACGCCAGCGTCATTGAAATCTGGACGGACGTACCGGGTATGATGACTTCCGACCCTCGGAAGGTACGCAATGCCTTTACCATTCCAGTGGTCAGCTACGCCGAGGCGATGGAGCTGACGCACTTTGGTGCCAAGGTGATTTATCCGCCCAGCCTGACGCCGGCGTTCAAAGCCAACATTCCCATTAAGGTTCTCAATACCTTTGATCCCTCACATCCGGGAACCATCGTAACCCGGCAGGCTCCCCCGCACGAGTACACCATCACGGGGATCAGCTCCATCGACAATCTGGCTCTGGTTAACCTACAAGGTTCTGGTATGATTGGCGTAGCTGGGGTATCGGCCAAGCTGTTTACGGTACTGGCCCGCCACGAAATTTCGGTGATTCTGATTTCGCAGGCCTCTTCCGAACACTCGATCTGCTTTGCCATCGATCCCAAGTTCACCAGTAAAGTACGGGAAATCATGGAAACGGAATTTTCCGGCGAACTCCGGATTGGAGACATTGAAGGAATCGACATTCAGGAAGACCTTTCCGTCATTGCCGTAGTAGGTGAAGGCATGCGGCAACACACGGGTGTGTCGGGTCGCTTGTTCTCGGTACTCGGAAAGAACGGGATTAACATCGTGGCAACGGCTCAGGGCAGTTCGGAGCTGAACATTTCCGTAGTAATCGAGCGGAAAGATCTATCGAAAGCTCTGAATGTCATTCACGAAAGCTTCTTCGCCGATCAGGTCAAAACCCTGAACCTCTTCCTGATGGGTACGGGACTGATTGGTAAAACGCTGTTGCATCAGCTTTCGCAGCAGGAAAGTTACCTGCGGAAATACCGGAATCTGAAACTTCGCCTCATTGCCGTAACGAACAGCCGGGTAATGGTTATTGACGAAGGGGGTATTTCAAAGGAACACTGGGAAGAACGTTTGGACATCGACGGTGAAAAGGCGGATATGTCGGCCTTCATCGAACGGGTGAAAGCCTTGAACCTGCCCAACAGTATCTTCGTGGATTGTACGGCCAATAAAGCCATTGTCGATTACTACGAAGGATTGCTGGAAGCATCGGTATCCATCGTTACGCCCAATAAAACGGCCAACGCCGCTCCGTACGAGGAGTACGCCCGCCGTCACCGCATGGCCCTCAAGAAAGGGGTGAAATTCCTGTATGAAACCAACGTGGGAGCGGGCTTGCCCGTCATCAACACCTTGCAGGGACTCATTGCTTCGGGTGACCGATTCCTGAAAATCGAAGGCGTATTCTCGGGTACGCTGAGTTATATCTTCAATAATTTCCGTCCGGGCTTACGCTTTGCCGAAGTGGTTCGCGAAGCGAAAGCCAAAGGCTATACCGAACCCGATCCCCGCGATGATTTGAGTGGTCAGGATGTCGCCCGGAAAATTCTGATTCTGGCCCGGGAAATCGGCATGCAGGCGGATTTCGAAGACGTTGAAATTACGCCCTTGTTGCCCGAAAGCTGCCGACTGGCTCCCTCCGTGGACGACTTCTTCGCTGAACTGGAAAACTGTAATCCCGTTTTCGAAAAATGGGTCGATGACGCCGATGCCAAAGGCGAGAAACTCCGGTTTATCGCGACGCTGGAAGGCGGAAAAATCAAACTTGGACTGAAATCCGTAGGACCCCAGCATCCGCTGTATTCGCTGGAAGGAGCCGATAACATCATCTCTTTCACAACCAAGCGTTACCACGATCGACCCCTGGTCATCAAAGGCCCCGGAGCCGGTGCGGAAGTAACCGCCACCGGTGTATTCGCCGACATCGTTTCCATTGGTAGTTACCTTTCGTAAGAAAAAGTGAAACATAAAAAAAGCGGGCTGATTAGAAATCAGCCCGCTTTTTTTATGGAATCTACCAAGTCATTTTCATTCGCTAGCACGAAAGCGGAAACATACGAGCAACCACCAACTAATAACTATCAACCATTAATTCTACTCTAAATCCGAAGCCACCCGATACGTCGGATCTTCCAGAATATTCACTTCAATCATCGATTCCGCCTGTTGTAGAAGCTTTCGGCAATCGGGACTCAGATGGCGTAGATGTACCGTTTTACCCGCCACCCGGTAGCGACGCGTCAGAGCATTTAGGGCCTCAATGGCTGACATATCCGCTATGCGACTTTCCGCAAAATCAATCACCACTTCCTGCGGATCAGAGCTGACGTCGAACTTTTCATTAAAGGCGTGAATCGAACCAAAAAACAGTGGACCGAAAATCTCGTAGTGCTTCGTTCCCTGCTCATCCACATACTTCCGGGCCCGAATGCGTTTGGCGTTTTCCCAGGCAAAAACCAGGGCCGAAATCACAACGCCTACGCCAACGGCCAACGCCAGATTGTGCAGGAAAACCGTCACCAGCGTTACCACTACGATAACGAATACGTCGGAAGCGGGCATTTTGCCGATGGTTTTGAAACTGGCCCATTCAAAGGTTCCGATACAAACCATGATCAGTACACCGGTTAAGGCCGCCATCGGTAATTGCTCAATCAGACTGGCTCCGAACATTATGAATACCAGCAGCATCACGGATGCAACAATTCCCGATAGTCGGGCCCGGGCTCCCGAAGAAATATTGATCAGACTTTGACCAATCATCGCACAGCCGCCCATGCCCGAGAATAATCCGGTGACAATATTGGCAAGTCCCTGAGCCATACATTCCTTGTTGCTACGACCTTTGGTTTCGGTAATTTCATCAATCAGATTAAGCGTTAGCAGGCTTTCAATCAACCCTACACCCGCCACAATGAACGAGTAGGGTAGAATAAGTTGCAGCGTTTCCAGCGAAAAAGGTACCGCCGGAATATGAAAGGGCGGCAAACTTCCCTGTACCGAAGCAATATCGCCTACGGTTTTGGTATCGATCTGTAAGCCAATAACGGCCGCCGACACGACTACAATCGCCGTGAGTGAGGCGGGAATCGCTTTCGTAAGTTTGGGTAGTCCCCACATGATGAGCATGGTCAGTACTACCAGTCCCAGCATGAGCCACAAGGCTGGTCCCTGCATCCACCGTAGGGTGCCGCTGGCATCGCTTATTTTAAACTGATCCAGCTGAGCGAGAAAAATCACAATCGCCAGCCCGTTCACAAACCCGAACATGACCGGGTGCGGTACCAGCCGAATGAACTTACCCAGCCGTAATAGCCCCGCCGCCATCTGAATAACTCCGGCCAGCACGACGGTAGCAAAAATGTATTCAACCCCGTGCGATTTCGCCAGACTGACAATCACCACGGCTACTGCTCCGGTAGCTCCCGAGATCATACCGGGGCGGCCCCCAAAAATCGACGTAACGAAACCCATGGTAAAGGCCGCGTAGAGGCCCGTGAGGGGTGAAAGGCCCGCAATGAGGGCAAAGGCAATGGCTTCGGGAATCAGGGCCAGGGCTACGGTAAGGCCCGAAAGCAATTCCGTTTTGTAGTCGACTTTTTGCGATAAGTCGAACAGGTTTAATCGGGTAGTCATGGGAAATGAATAGTAAACCGGACGAAGCAAAGCAGCTTCGACGGCATGAGTGATCCAGGAAGGGTATAGAAAAGGGGAGAGCCTTACTTCAGGGTGGAGTAAGGGTTACGATGGGGGAAGCAGGAAATACGTGCGATTTCATTCGCGACAAAGGTAAGCAAAATCAAAACCGATACGGCTTAGTTGGCCCATTCATCCAAAGTATTTACAAAATCTCTGGTATAATTCTATTGATGAATGAAGGGTAGGTACGTACAGATCAAACTAGTGATTTAGTGATAAATGCCTGTATATTCTTGTAAATCAAAATTATATATCAATAAATGGTATGGGTGTAGAATAAAATTTCGACATCTGGTTTTATCCTAGGTTTCGAAACAGAACCATGTAGTTGGAAACTCGTACCTTTGGCCGGGCATAAGGCAGAGGTGAGGGCTGGAATCGACAGTTAGTAAGGCCAGAAGCCCGTGTACATTATGGTAGCAGATACGATTCACTCCTTGCTGGATTCATACCGAACGCAGCTGAGTTCTTACGATGAAATATTGAATGCCGACGGTAGTATTAAGCCGCACTGGGAGAAATTATTTCAGTCGTTGGAGAAAATTGGAAACCTGGAGCTCAAGAACCGCTTACAGGAGATCAAGAATAAAATTCGGGAAAACGGGGTAACGTATAATGTATACGAAGATCCCAAAGGAATGAATAGTCCCTGGAAACTGGATCCCATTCCTTTTTTGATTCAGAAGTCCGAATGGGAATCCATCTCGAAGGGATTGCAGCAACGGGCCATCCTGCTGGACTTGATTTTCCGGGATATGTACGGCGAACGCAAGCTGGTGAAAGATGGGATTCTACCCGCCGAGCTGGTGTTTGAGAATACGGGTTTTTTCCGTCCCTGTCAGGATGTAAAACTGCCTACGGAACACCAACTGGTGATGTACGCCGCCGATATGGCCCGTGGTCCGGACGGTCGAATGTGGGTACTCGACAACCGTACGCAGGCTCCTTCGGGTTCGGGTTACGCCCTGGAAAACCGGCAGATCATTAGCAAGGTCATGCCGGAGCTGGCCGAAAAACAGTACGTTAGTCGACTTTCACCCTTTTTACACACATTCAGCAGGCCATCTTTCGGGTGTTCCGGGAAAAAACGGATCAGCTCAATGTGGTTTACCTGACGGCGGGCCCTAACAACGAGACGTACTTCGAGCAGGCATATCTGGCTTCGTACCTGGGTTTTACGTTGGTACAAGGCAATGACCTTACCGTCAAGAATGGCTACGTCTGGGTGAAATCCATTGAAGGCTTGCAGCGGGTGGACATCATCATTCGCCGGGTAGACGATGAATGGTGCGACCCTCTGGAACTACGTGGCGGCTCTAAACTGGGCGTAGCCGGTTTACTTCAGGTCATCCGGAATGGCAATGTGATGGTGATTAACCCGCCGGGGAGTAGTATTCTCGAGAATACGGCTCTCAACTCCTTTTTACCCTCGGTCAGTCGGTACTTCTTGAAGGAAGAGCTGCTGTTACCATCCGTAGCAACCTGGTGGTGTGGGCAGGCCAAAGAGCGGCAGTATGTGCTGGAGAATCTACACCGCCTCATCATCAAAAAAGCCAATCGTAAACAGGTATTCCGTTCCGTATACGGACGACAGCTTACGTTCGATCAGCTACAGGAATTACGAGCCCAAATCCTTCAACATCCGAGCGAATACGTAGCTCAGGAAGAGATCAGTTTTTCAACGACACCTGCTTTCGTCAATGACCGAATTGAACCCCGGTACGCCGCCATTCGGGCCTTTCTGACGGCCACTCCGGCGGGGTATCAGGTGATGCAGGGCGGGTTGACGCGAAGTTCACCGGTGAAAGATAAATTCACCTTTTCCAATCAGTACGGCGGAATCGCCAAGGATACCTGGATTGTGTCGGATGAAACGGAAATCATTCCGGATCGTATTCGGCTACCCCGGCAGTTATTTCAGAAATCCCAGACATCCCTGCCCAGTCGTAGTGCCGAAAATTTGTTTTGGGCGGCTCGCTACGGGGAGCGAACCATGGCGGCAACTACGTTTCTGATCATTACGCTTAATTCCCTGAATCTGCAACGGAATTTTGGTACGACGACCAAGACTGAGCACATTGAAATCCTGCTCAAAACCGTATCCCGTCTGATTCGAATCGAGCCCGGTTTTTCGAATGAAAACGCAGAATCATACAAGCATCCGTTTGCGATTATTACGGACAGTATTGCCAATGAGGCTAAACGCGGCACGATCGCTTCCACGATTGACTCGTTCCTGAAAGCCATGATTGTCGTACGCGAACGCTGGAATCAGGTAACCTGGCGTACCATCGACGTGATCGAAAATATTGCCCAGAAACTCAAGCAGATTCAGCCTAAACAGAATCCGAACGACATTCAGAATACCCTGAATACGCTTCAATACAGCCTGTTCACGTTCTATGGAATTGTGAGTGAGTCCCTACCCCGCAACAACGGTTTCTTACTGTTTGAGACGGGCAAACTGATTGAACGCATTTTGTCCAAGATTGTGATCATGCGTTCTATCTTCAGTGCCCGAACGGAACGGTTCATTGAGCATGAACTCATCGAAGCCACGCTGATGAACCACTTTGCTTTGGTGAATTACCGTTCGGCCTACAAGTCCAATTACGAGATGGAATACATGCTGGACATGGTTCTGCTGGATAAACAGGTGCCTTCCTCACTAGCGTACCTGCTACAGACCCTCGAACAGACCATTGCTCAGTTGCCCCACGCTTCCGAGCGGTTAAATGATGCTCAGAAAGCTGTATTGCGAGCTTCCACGCAAATTCAACTCATCGATGTAGCCGAGCTGAGTACCGTGAGTGGCGATGCCATGCCCTACGAAAAACTGGATCAACTGCTAGCGGAAGTATACGGATTGATTTTGTCGGTATCGGATTTTACGGCCAATCTGTACTTTAACCATACGGCTACGCAGCATTCGATTACGGAAACGATAATGGACCTTGAGAATGAATTATAAACTGGTTCATCAAACGCAGTATACGTATACGGGTAATGTGAATAACTATCACGGCATTGCCTGCCTGATGCCAAAGATTTCACCGCGTCAGAATTGTACAAATTTCGCTTTGCAGATTACGCCGATGCCCGATGAGATCAGTCAGCGGACGGATTACTTTGGTAATACCCTGCATCACTTTTCCATCCATCAGCCGCATACGCAGCTGACCGTGCTGGCGACGAGTATGATTGAAACCCGCTCGTCAATCATTACCGATTTATTCATGACCAATCGGGAGGTGAAGGAGCAGTTACGCACGAATCATGCACTGAAAACGCAGTTGCTGGAATACATGATTCCGAGTTCGTTTGTGCAGTGGGACGAAGAAATACGTAGCTTCGGGGCCGATTGTTTTTCTGAAAATCAGTCCTTTTACCAGAGTGCCCGGCAGCTCTGTCATAAAATTTACACGGAGTTCAAATACGTCTCTGGCTTTACGACGATCCATACGCCGCTCAAAACCGTGCTGAAAGAACGGAAGGGCGTTTGTCAGGATTTTTCCCATCTGGCCATTGCCTGTTTTCGCAGTCTGGGTTTTGCGGCCCGTTACATTAGCGGTTATCTGGAAACGCAGCCCCCGCCGGGTAAAACCAAACTACAGGGTTCAGATGCTACGCACGCCTGGGTTTCGGTATACGCTCCGGGTGTAGGCTGGTGCGATTTTGATCCTACCAATGACTTGGTACCGCAGGAAAAACACATCACCACCGCCTGGGGTCGCGATTTCGGGGACGTCTCTCCGCTAAGGGGAATCGTTTTCAGTACGGGAAAACAGACGTTTAAAGTAGGCGTGGATGTGATTCCGGTTTGATAGGGTTTGAAGTTTGAAAAGAGTTTAAGGTTTGATGGAGTTTGAGGTTTGAAAAGGGTTTAAAGCTTAAAGTAGTTTGAGTGTGGTTTGAGTAGGTTTAAAAGGTCTAGAGGTTGAGGCTAGTACTACGATGAATTGATTCAAACCTTAAACACACTTAAACGGCCTTAAACTTTTTTCAAACCTTAAACCGTATCAAACCTCAAACTTTCTCAAACCCTATCAAACTCCCCCAAACCTTCCCCATACCTTTGTTTGAAGTTTCTCACCCTCTATCTTTGGGACGGCTCGCGTTGAAAAGGCCGTTTTGCTCAATTACTTCATGGAATCCATCAAAGTCTTCGCTCCGGCGACCGTAGCCAACGTGGCCTGCGGATTTGACATTTTCGGTTTTGCCGTCGATAACCCCGGCGATGAGATTATTCTCCGCAAAAAAGTTACGCCCGGCCTGGAAATCGTAAAAATTGAAGGCGATCAGGGACGGTTGTCACTCGATCCGGAAAAAAATACGGCCTGTATTTCGATGCTGGCGTACCTCAAGCATCTCAATGCCAACCAGGGGATTAGTATCGAGTTACGGAAAAAAATGCCGCTGGGTAGCGGTCTGGGCTCCTCGGCTGCGAGTTCCGTAGCGGGTGTATTCGCTCTGAATGAACTCATGGGACGTCCCATGGATCAGATTGATTTATTGCCTTTCGCGATGGAAGGGGAGCGATTTGCCAGCGGTACGCCCCACGCCGATAACGTGGCTCCGAGTTTGCTGGGTGGTTTTATTGCCATTCGCAGCTACGAACCCAAGCTTGACGTGGTAAAGATTGATACCCCCGCCGAGTTATTTGCGACCATCGTCCATCCACAAATCGAGGTGAATACCAGAGACGCCCGGAATATTCTCCGGAAAGAAACGTCGCTGAAAAATACCATTACCCAGATGGGTAACGTAGCGGGGCTGGTAGCCGGACTGATGAAGGGCGATTACGGACTGATTTCCCGCAGTCTGGTTGATGTAATCATCGAACCGGTACGTTCCATCCTGATTCCAGGTTTTGATGAGGTCAAACACGCGGCGATTGAAGCGGGGGCTCTGGGTTGTAGTATCTCGGGAGCAGGTCCATCCATGTTCGCCTTGAGCAAAGATCGGGATACGGCTAAAAAAGTGGGAGAGGCGATGCAACGGGCCTTTGCCAGCGTACAAATTGAAAGTGAAATTTACGTTTCCAGCATCAACCAGAATGGTCCGGTTGTAATTGGTTAACGAATCGATAGTTATACAAAAAAGGAGAAACGGCAGACCCGTTTCTCCTTTTTTATGTGTTGAAAACTAGTTTCTAAAATTCGTTATTTTCCACAGCGGCTTCATCAGTAGGCTGGGTTATGCCATTGTGCGTAACCTTTGACTCCACTTCGTACCCGTGCTTGCGGGGATTGGCCGCTTCGGGTACAGGCTGGGGCAAAAATCGGTTGGTAATGCCAAAGATGTCGGCTGCCAGCTCCGGGAACAGATGATCCAAAGCCGCCAGCAGTTTTGCGGGTACACTTACGGTTAGTTCCGCTCTTCCTTGTTTTAAGGCTTCAATGATCTGCTGGGCAGCGTTTTCAGCACTGACCGTTAACAAGGGAAGTGAATCCGCAATTTTAAACCAGGCGTATTCTTTTTGATGTTCCCCTTTCACAATGGCGTGCCGTGGGCTACCCGTACGCATGAGGCCTGGATATACGGTCGTTACGTGAATACCCTGATGCAGGAGTTCCGTACGCAACCCTTTGGAGAGTCCACTCAGGGCAAACTTACTGGCCGAATACGGCAATAGGTGTGGTACGGCCACTTTTCCACCGATGGATGAAATATTAACGATACGCCCTTCCTGACGGGCCTTCATGTGCGGCAATACGGCTCGAATGGCATGAAGTGGACCGAAGAAATGGGTTTCCATGGCTTCGTCGTATTCCTGAAGCGTCATGTTATCTACGGGGCCAATCTGAATAATACCCGCGTTATTGATGAGTACATCGATGCGACCGTAGTAATTGAGACTTTCTTCAATCATATCCTCCACTTCGGCAGGGTTCGTCATATCACAGACAATGGAGATGACTTCCGCTCCCAAGTCGGCGATCGATTCTTCCGCTTGTTGAAGTTCGTCTGCATCGCGAGCGACCAAGATTAATTTGGCCTGCTGGGTGGCTAATTGACGTGCCAGTACCAGGCCGAGGCCCCGCGAACCTCCCGTAATGAGTACTACTTTATTGCGAACGTCAAAACGTCGGCTATAGCGTACCAACTGGCGGGCTGCCCATACAAGACCCACGCCCAGGGCCAGAGAGAAGAAACGAGATTTGCGTGCCATGTATAAATCCAAGGTTGATATCCATTTCCTGAATGAAAAATCCATTCCAAACCTAAATTGTACCGACAGTCCCATATCTTGCTGCTGGAATAAAGCTTTTAATGAAACTTCGTCCCCAATCTTTGCATTACATTCATCTGAATCATGGAATTCCCGAACCTGGCCGAACCGGCCGTATTGATTAGTTTGCTGACTTTATCGTTTCTGGAGATTGTACTTGGGGTAGATAATATCATCTTTATCTCCATCATTGTCGACAAACTTGAACGGGCTCAGCAAAAGCAGGCTCGTACGATTGGTCTCTTACTGGCAATGGTATTTCGGATTATTCTTCTCTTCGGTATTACTTCTCTGCTACGACTAACGACGCCATTGTTTGAAGTGCCTTTTATTCATGAACATGGCACGACCGAACCCGTGGGAATCAGCTGGAAAGACCTGATTTTGTTGGGTGGAGGATTATTTCTAGTGGGGAAAAGTACGCTCGAAATTCATCACAAGTTACAGGCATCATCGGAGTCTTCGCTGGGGGCTGCTAAATACTCCAGTCTGATGGCGACGATCATTCAAATTGTACTGGTCGATGCGGTATTCTCAATTGACAGTATCCTGACAGCCGTGGGCCTGGTGGAAAATGTCTGGATCATGGTTATTGCCGTAGTCATCTCGATGGGCATCATGCTGGCCTTTTCGGGCATTATTGCCGATTTCATCAATCGAAATCCGACTTTGCAGATCCTGGCTTTGTCCTTTCTCATTGCCATCGGAATGATGCTCGTGGCCGAATCCTTTCACCAGGAAGTCAACAAAGCGTATTTGTACGTAGCGATGGCCTTCTCCCTGACGGTCGAGCTGATCAACATGCGACTGCGGAAGAATACCGAAATGGTCCGGCTGAATGATCAGGAAATGCCGGACTATGCCGATACGGGCGAGAAAGAATAACGCCTACGCCGGAAGGCCATACTTGCGGCGAATCGGATTGATAAGGAACTTCTTCTGGGCTGTAAAACTATCGGGATGTACTTGTCCAAATAGTTGCTCCCATTCTTTAAAACGCTCAGGTTCAGCTTGCTGAAATGCCTGGGCGTTTATTTTTTTCTGGGTAAGGTATTCCGCGAAAGTCATACGGTTACATCGTCAGGGCGGGTGATTTGCGGAAGGTAAGGTACACCAACGCTCCCGAGGTAATCACGCTGCAAATCAGGAAATTGATCTGATAACTGTTTCGTAAATGATTGTGTAGCCAGCCCGAAGTTAAAGCTCCGATACCAATGCCTACTTCCAATGCGATATACGTGGTGGCTACGGCTCGACCTCGGTACAGGGGATTGGCTAAATCGACGGTCCAGGCCTGTAGAGCCGGCGTGTTCAGTCCCCAGGGAACGCCAAAGAGAAAGGCCATGGCCAGTACCATGTACAAATTATCCGCAAAGGCCAGGCCTAACATGGCGATAACCTGTACCAGAATCGACATCCGTAATACTTTAACGCGACCAAAGCGGTCGGAGGCTTTCCCCGCTACCAGCCGAATCAGCAGTGACGAAATGGTGTAGGTCATGAAAAACAGACCTTTATTATAAATGCCCACCGAAAGCGATAAATCCGGACCGATGGTGAGAATTAAGCCAATCGCGTAACTACTGAGCAACATCACCACCGCAGGAGCCAGTACGCGAGGTTCAAAGATTTCGTTTTTCTTGATGAGTAGCAGTCGCGGCGAAAAGCGTTGCCGCCGCTCAAGGGTTTCTTTCAGGTTCGTCAGAATACCAATCGACAGAAAGGCAAACAGCGACGAAACGTAAAACATGGTATCAATCGAAAAAGCCGCCGTCAGCCAGCTCCCCAGCGGTGGTCCCGCCGACATGCCAACGCTGGCCGAAATACCGAGCATACTCAGGGCTTCACCCCGCCGGTCCTCGGGCATGACATCCGCTACGTATGCCGAGGTAGCCGTAGGTTTAAAACCCGTCGAAAAGCCGTGAAAAAGCCGTAGTAGTAAGAAGGCATATACACTACTCATGAAGGGGTACAGCAATCCACAGACAAAGCACACCAGCGACCCAAAGGCCATAATCGGTACCCGACCTACCGTATCGGTTAGTTTGCCCGAAAAAGGTCTTGAAACCCCGGCCGTAAGCGTAAACAAACTGATGACCAGACCCACGTATTCCCGGCCACCCAGTGCAGAAAGATACCCGGGTAACTCGGGAATCATCATGTTAAAGCTGGCGGTGAAAAGGAAGTTACTGGCACATAGAAGCCAAAATTGGAAGCTATAAATACTTGATTGACCGGGGCTGGAATCCATACCGCAAAGGTAACTGAAATGCCCAAGGGCCGGGAAGCCCGGTTCGGGTTTTTTAGGGAATCGATACAGTTTTTACCTAAAATCAGTATATTCAGGGAGCCGCGTTTCAGCAAAACCTCAATCTCTCATTCCGTATGCCTTTCTCCTTTCTCTGTATTGCTACGTATTTTAAAGGAAACGAATTTTTAAAGTCCTGCAAGGAAGCCGGAAATACGGTGTACCTGTTGACGGAGAAAAAACTCGAACATAAACCCTGGCTTCGATCCCATATTGACGAGTTATTTTTTGTGGAAACGCCCGATCAGGGAGTATTGGATCTGAATGAGACGGCAAAGGGACTAGCGTATGTCCTTCGAAGTCGCAAGATTGACCGGATCGTAGCTCTCGATGATTTCGATGTTGAAAAAGGAGCTTTTTTCCGGGAAACGTTTCGTCTGCCGGGTATGGGGCAAACCGTCGCCCGGTACTTTCGGGATAAGCTGGCGATGCGAATGAAAGCCGCCGAAGCAGGCTTGCGGGTACCCACGTTTTCGGCCCTGTTCAACGATGCAGAAGTCAATGCCTTTGCGGATTCGGTCACCTTTCCGGTAGTGGTAAAACCCCGGGGCGAAGCATCAACCGCGGGTATTCGAAAAGTCTGGAATAAGGATGAACTCTGGCAGGTCATCCATAGCCTGGGCGACCGACGATATGAGTTTCTCGTTGAACAGTTTAAGCCCGGTCACGTCTACCACGTCGATGCACTGACGTATCAGGGGAAAGTACTGTTCAACTGGGTCAGCCAATACCTGAGTACACCGATGGAGGTCGCTCACGGGGGGGGCGTCTTCCGCTCCGTTACCACCCCTTTTGGTTCTGCCGAAGAGAGAGCCCTGCGAACCTTCAACGAAAAACTGCTAACGGCGTTTGGCCTGGAATACTCGGCCAGCCATTCCGAATTCATTCAATGCCACGAAGACGGAGAATTTTACTTTCTCGAAACAGCTTCCAGAGTCGGAGGAGCCCATCTGGCCGAAATGGTGGAAGCCGCCAGTGGCATTAACCTGTGGCGGGAATGGGCCCGGATTGAAACGGCTACGGTTGAAGGCACGCCCTATGAATTGCCCGAACCAAAGCCTGCGTACTCCGGAATTATCATTTCATTAGCCCGTGAGCAGTGGCCCGATTTGAGTGAGTATGTAGCTCCTGAAATCGGGTGGCGAATGCAGGAAGAATATCATGTGGGTCTGATCGTACAAAGCGAAAACCGCGATCGGATTCTGGAATTACTGGATCAGTACACAACGAAAATCTACGCGGAAGTGCACGCTTCGGCTCCCGTTCGGGATACACCCAGTCATTAAACCGTACGCTTACCAAAAAGGCAGAAATATCTACCAAATAACGGGTAAAACAGGTTGTTAATAGAAAATGCTCAGTTGAAGCTGAGAGGTTTATGGTTATTCGTATCAGAAATTAACCTGCACTCCTTTAACTATAGAAGCTTAGTCCTATAAGCTTATCCTATTATAAGAGCATATTTTATAAATCCAACCAGTTAAAGATATGAGTTCTGCCTTACTTAATTCACCCGGAAGTAATATTCCCGCGAATGCTTTCTTTTTTGATGGAAATCTATGGTTTGGTATTGTAGATTCCCAGGAACGACTAGCCGAACTAGAGACGTATTATCCTACCAAAAAGTACCTGCAGGCCCGTCTGTATGCCGAAGGCGGCATTGCGGCGTATCCCTGCTTCGGATTTAAAGGTGAAGGCATTTCTCTGGAAGCTTTTTTGAATGCCTCTAATGTACATACGCACTAACAGAAAATTTTAGGGTTGCCCAGGGCTGAGACGTATGTTTCAGCCCTTTTCATTTTTCCGCTCCGAATCTTCTTCCGTAACTAATATCTTGTCAATTCGCTGGCCATCCATGTCTACGACTTCAAAGGTCAGGTTATCCCATTTGATGTGATCGCCTTCCACGGGAATCCGGCGGAGGTGATGGAGCATAAAGCCCGCTACCGTTGAAAAGTCTTCTTCCAGGAAATCACGAATGTCCCGTCGACCTAAGCGACTGAGAAAATCAATGAAAGGCATCTGGGCTTCCACCAGAAATGAACCATCTTCCCGTTTCACAAACGTAAAATCAATGACTTCGGCATCGGGCATGTGGCCAACGATGGCTTCGAATATATCATTCACCGTTACCATCCCCTGTAGAACACCGTACTCATCCACAATGAAACCGTGGTGTACTTTGGACTTACGAAATTCATCCAGCACCTGATACGCCGAAATATTCTCCGGTAAGAACAAAGGCTTATGAATGAGCGTTTTTAGCGGAGTGTCGGGCGTGGCCAGATACAGATCTTTCACCGTAATAACGCCTACCATCCGGTCCAGCGACTTATCCCCAACGGGGTAAACGGAATGTCGTTCGAGTTCAATCTTCTTTCGCACCTGTTCGACGTTATCGTGCAGGTCAATCCAAGCTAAATCGCTACGGTGGGTCATCAGCGATACAATGTGACGATCGCTGACATTAAACACGTTTTCTACAATTTCCTGTTCAATTTCATCGATGGTACCCTGCTCCAGCCCTTCATTCACGATGGCCTTGATTTCTTCCTCGGTTACCATACTGTCATCACCCCGGCGAATGCCAGTACTTTGACGATCAGATTGGTGGAAGTAGACAGTAACCAAATGAACGGATAGGTTATACGGGAGAGCAGCGACATCGGCAAGGCCAGCGTCTTGGAAATGCTTTCCGCCCGGGTTAGACCAATCCGTTTGGGTACCAATTCGCCGATGACCAAGGTAAAGTAGGTGATCATCAGCAGCAGTAAGGCCCGGGCAACAGTATTGGCGTACGGGGCCACAAACGTAAATTGCTGAAGCCACAGCGATAGATCGCCTTCCAGCTTTTCGCCGGAGTAGATACCCGTCAGAATACCAATCAGCGTAATTCCGATTTGTACCGTAGAGAGAAAAGTGTCAGGTGCTTCAGCGAGCTGAAGGGCGTGGCGGGCTTGTTTATCACCGCGTTCGGCGTCGTTTTTCAGACGTATTTTTCGGGCAGAAACCAGAGCAATTTCTGCCATTGAAAAAACACCGTTAAGTAAAATCAGGAGAAATAAAATAAGTAGTTCGGTCATGGATGAGCCGGAAAGTTCAGGCCAAATATCCGCTAAAAAACATTGCCAGATGTATTTTAGGGTGGAATGGTTGAAAAAGTTTAAGGCTGGAAGCGTTGGCAGTTTGAATGGTTTAACGTTTCAAGAATTTTGGAAGGTTGAAGCCTTACCGGACAAAGGATGAAACATCCCCAATGAAAGACCCCCAGTTCAGGCTTTTTCGGCATTGAATGAAAGCAGTTAGCCCCCTAAAAAATTCCCGAAATCAGGTTTTTTAGGGGGCTAATCAGAGCTTCGGAATTCAGTCCGGCTTATCATTTCAGGGCCTGAATCCTTTATTGAATTTCATTGCGTACAAAGGCTTCCCAAAGAATCTCCGCCGGGTGAAGGGCAATGCGGCCCGTTCCATCCTTAATCTGGTGGCGACAGCTGGTTCCGGGAGCGGCAATGGTTACTTCTTCGGGTTGATTCCGAACGGTTGGGAAAAGGACCAGTTCTCCAATTTGCATCGAAACCTCGTAATGTTTGGCTTCGTAGCCAAGCTGCCCGCCATGCCGCAGCAACCGGAAGGAATCAGGTGAACCTCGTACTGACTCGGTAAGGAGAGAATCTTCTTGGTATGCGTCAGGCTCGACAGGGCTTTCTGGTGGCAGTGGCCGTGCAGCTTGATGAGTCGTTTTTCGTACGTAAACTGATCGGATTTTATATTTTTCTTATCCAGTTCCTGCGATAAAAATTCATCGAAAATAAACGCCCGACTGGCTACTTCCTGAGCCTGAGCTTTCAATTCGGTAGGGACCAGCTCCAGGTACTCATCCCGTAGGGTAAGAATTGCCGAGGGTTCCAATCCTACGATGGGTGCTCCGTCCTTGATGACTTCGGCCAGCAAGGTCACGTTTTTAATCGCAATCTTCCGGGCTTCTTTCACCATCCCCTTCGAGAGGTACGTACGTCCGGATTCCACGTGATAGGGAATTTCGATTTTATACCCCAGTCCGCTCAGCAGCAGAATTGCTTTCTTACCTACTTCTACATCATTGTAGTTGGTAAACTCGTCGCAGAAGAACAGAATACGCTTGAACTTCACCCGGCCCGTCGTATTGAGTCGGAATTCGTGTTCGGCAAACCATTGTCGCAAGGTCTGAGCCGCAATGGTCGGCATGGAGCGATCCGGGGCAAACCCCATGACTTTCTTAATCGCCAGCGAGGGTAATTTGCTTTGCATGGCCCAGTTGTACAGGCGTGGCATCCGACTGCCCATACGCGAGAGAGCCGTAAAGTTCCCCACCATTTTCGAGCGGAAAGGTACGCCGTGGGCATCGTAGTAATGCTGGAGAAACTCGGCTTTCAGCTTGGAAACGTCCACGCTACTCGGGCATTCGGATTTACAGCCCTTGCAACTCAGGCACAAGTCCATCACATCCTTGATTTCCGGATGATCGAAAGGATTTTTCTTCGTTGAATTAGTCAGAAATTCCCGTAATACGTTGGCCCGGCCCCGGGTGGTATCGCGTTCGCTGCGGGTAGCCATAAAGCTGGGACACATGGTGCCGCCCGACAGCTCGGTTTTCCGACAATCCCCCGAACCCGAACATTTTTCCGTCAGTCGTAGAATATTTTCCTGAGCACTGAAATCGAAATAGGTATTGATTTTGCGAACGGGCTTATCGGCTTCGTACCGTAGAAACTGATTCATGGGCGGCGTATCGACGATTTTTCCCGCGTTCAGTACCCCCATCGGATCGAAGAGGCGTTTGATCTGGCGGAAAAGATCGTATACTTCTTCGCCCATCATCTGCGGAATAAACTCGCCGCGTAAGCGTCCATCCCCGTGTTCTCCCGAAAGCGAACCCCGGTATTTCTTCACCAGCTCGACTGTTTCGGCCAGTACTTGCCGGAACAAGGCCTGTCCCTCTGACGTTTTCAGGTTGATCATGGGCTCCACGTGCAGCTCCCCCGCTCCGGCGTGGGCGTAGTAGCTGGCGTGAATGTTATGCCGCCGTAACATAGCTTCGAGTTCAGCGATGTACTGGGGAAGTTCCTCGGGAGCTACGGCACAGTCTTCAATCAAATTCACGGGCTGGGTATCCCCGGGTAAATTCCGGATCAGTCCCAGACCCCCTTTGCGAACGTCCCAGACCTGTTTGGTTTTTTCACCGTAGATGACAGGTACTGCGTAGCCTAGTCCCCGGTTTTGCAGATCGCTTACCAACTGGTCGACTTGCTGCTGAAGCGATTCCGGCGTTTCGGCCATGAATTCCACCATCAGAATGGCCGCGGGATCGCCTTCGATGAAAAAGCGGTTTTTGCTCTGTTCGGGATTGTCTTTGGTAAAATCCAGAATGTATTTATCCACCAGTTCCGACGCTAGGGGCCGGTGTTGGAGGGCTACCAGGTTCGCCTGAAGGGATTCCTGAATGGACGTACAGTGTACGCAGGCCACCGCTACTTCCGAGGGAGGTAAAGGAAGGAGATTGATCTTCAGTTCGGTTGCCAATGCCAGCGTCCCTTCCGAGCCCGCCAGCAAAGCACAGAGGTTGAAGTCGGAAGACCCACTTGTAAACGGTTCCTGATCCAGCAGAGCGTCCAGAGCATAGCCCGTATTGCGACGGGTGAGCGAACGTTTGGGAAAACGCTCGGCAATGTTTTGCTGATGCTGCGGATTGGATAAGAGGTCGTGAATACCCCGGTAAATATCCGATTCCAGCGAGGTTTCAGTAGTCTCCCGTTTTAAATCATACCGCCAGGGTGACAAGGCTTTGAACTCCGCTTCCGATCCATCCGATAGTAATACTTTAGCCGCCAGCAAGTGATCACGGGTGTTACCCCAGACGATACTGTGTAAGCCACAGGAATTATTTCCCACCATGCCCCCAATCATCGCCCGGTTGGCTGTAGACGTTTCCGGGCCGAACATCAGACCGTACGGAGCCAATGCTTTATTCAGGTCATCCCGAATGACACCGGGCTGTACGCGGGCCCAGCGTTCTTCGGCGTTGATTTCCAGAATTTGCGTGAAATATTTCGATAAATCCACCACAATCCCCGAACCCACGACCTGCCCCGCCAGCGAAGTACCCGCCGTACGCGGAATCAGCGTCGTTCGATGGTTGCGGGCGAACGTCAGCAGATGTTTTAAATCTGTAACGGATTTGGGAATGGCGACGGCCAGCGGTTTTTCCCGGTATACCGAGGCGTCGGTGGAATACAGGATTCGCTGGGCTTCGTGTACCGTTGATTTGGTATAATATAATTCCCCTTCAAAAGCTTGTTGCAACGCTCCGAAGCTGGAGGCTTCAATCTTTTCAGACATGGTTACTTCACTTAACTCCAGGCCGATCGTATTGCTTTCGGCGTGAGTGGCTGATAAAATTCATCCGTTTAGACAAAGTTACGCGTTGGCATACCAAGGGACTTCGCAAAATTGAAAAAAGTAAGCCAGTAAATCAGCCCCGCTGAAGCTCTTGCCGTACCAGCGTTTCCCATTCACTCAGCAGACTGCCCGTACAGGTGGCCGCTCCTGCCCGCCGGTACCAGTAGTTGGCATTCCAGGTGTCGCCTTCTTTACGGTGCAGATAGGCGTGGAGCCGATCGTAGGCGGGTGTGCCTTCGGCGGATTGGGCAATGTTGTGAGCAGCTTCCCAGTCGTCTTTTCCGTCATACCAGAGGCCTTCCAGAATCGGATGTAGTGAAGCGGGCGGCGTATCGTTCGTCAGGGAACGCTGAAATTCCTCGAATGTCATAAAGTATCTTAGATTTGTCGGGATATGGCAGAAAGTCTGAGGCAAACCTGCGTAACTACCCATTTTCTGCCCGATGCTAATTGATTTATGAAGATACAGACCGTTTCTGACTTTTCAGCGACTATCCAGACGCTGATTATTCCCGTCCAGAGTGAAACGCTGGAAGCTACGCTCGCCGTACTGACCGAACAAACTGCGGTACCTCTGGCCCTTCTTCAGGCTGAAGTAACGGGTAAAAAGGGAGAGGTACACACCTTTTTCACGACAACCGGCCTTCGCATTTACGTGTTGGGTCTGGGTACAAATCCGGGTTCAGCGGAAGTGATCAAAGCCTTTCGTTTGCTGGTATTCAAGCAAAAAGCCAGATTGCCCGAAACGGTAGGCGTGGATTTGAGTAGCCTGCCAGCTGCCTGGGCCGAATTTGTCGTGAATGGCATCTGGCTGGCCAGTTACAACGTTGGGCTGTATAAAACCGACGAAGTGAAACCGACACCGTTATTCTCGGGAACCCTTGAATTGCGGCATTCGGAAGACCTTTCGGATTTTATCCAGAAAGGAGAAATCCTGGCTCAGACGCAGCTACGGGTATTTCCCTTGCTCAATGCTCCGGCGAATTTTAAAACGCCCCAAACCCTGGCGAGCTGGGCCATGCACTCGGGCGATGCTCACGGTTTTAAAGTACGGGTCTATGATGCGGGTGAATGTCAGTCGCTGGGGCTAATGGCTCTGCTGGCCGTAGGGCAGGGGAGTCGGAATGAACCGGAATTCATTGTCATGGAGTATGAAGGGGTAGGAGCCAGTCAAACCGTTGCTCTGGTGGGGAAAGGCGTTACCTTCGATACGGGTGGGATTTCCATCAAACCCTCCGAAAATATGCACCTGATGAAATCGGACATGGGCGGAGCGGCCGCCGTGTTGGGTACGATGGAAGCCGTTGCCCGCCTGAAACTACCCGTTCGATTGATCGGTATTGTGCCCACCACCGAAAACAGCGTGGATGGCGAAAGCATGAAACCCGGCGACGTGATTACTTCCTACGCCGGAAAAACCATCGAAGTTACCGATACCGATGCCGAAGGGCGACTGATTTTAGCGGACGGTCTGGCCTACGCCATCAAAAATTATAATCCCGATGTGATCATTGATCTGGCTACGCTAACGGGCAGTATTATTCGTACGCTGGGGTATCATGCCGCGGGGATGTTTACCGAAAATACTTCGCTGGGCAAAAAGCTCAAGCGAGCAGGCGAACACACGGGCGAGCGGCTCTGGCGGTTACCGATGTGGGAAGAATACGCCGATCACCTGAAATCCGATGTAGCGGACATCCGCAATTTCTCGGGACTGCCGCATTCACAGGCCATTGCTGCCGCTAAATTCCTGGAAGTATTTACGAATGAGCATCCGGCCTGGGTTCACCTGGATATTGCCGGTACGGCGTATGGCGATACGGATTTTGCTCCACAGCGGGCGGGCACAGCTTACGGCGTACGACTATTGGTTGAATTTCTGGAACGATTTGCTGGAGAGGAGGCGTCCGCTACCGTATGAGAGTGATTATTTCATTACTATTCTTTTTTGGGGGAAGTACGGCCTGGGCTCAGGTGTACACCGATTCACTGGCGAAGAGTCGTATTCCGTATATCGTTCAGTTTTATGCCCGCGTATCACCAGAGGTCAGGCCCTACACCCCTTACATTTTTCAAAGCCTGGGCGACTCAACGTTGAATTTAAAAAGACGCAGGTCGTCCGAGGTGTTGATTCGAATGCCCGTCGAGCAGCTTGAGTTCGTACGCATCCGTCGAAAAGGAAAAGTGGGCCGGGGGATTGTACTGGGCATTTTAGGAGGAGTAGCCACCGGGATCATTTGGGGCCAGGCGTTGGGAGATGATAGAAAAGGAGGTCTGCTTAGCTGACGGCGAATACAAAGTCGGTGTTTTTGGGAACGGCCTGTCTACTCCCCGGAGCCATCATTGGGGCGATCCTCGGAAGTGGTTCTAAAAAAATAGTATTCAACAAAAGCGTTGAAACCTATCAGGCCCAGCGGGAAACGCTTCGTCAGTACGTACAGCGAGCCAATACCATCGAATAGCTTTCAATGATAAAAGTCAGTCCGTGTCACGAGTGATCTCATGAGATAGTCAGGGATTCGGTGAGACTTTTGCAGTGAAAACAGTGCTCACTCGTAACAATGGCTACGTTAGGAAGGAATCGATTTTCGGTGTGCTGGTCTCTGTACCGGAAATTGGGAGCAGTGTTTTCCGCGTAACAAGTGGGAAGACAAAAGCCGTTCTGTTTCAGAGCGGCTTTTGTGTTAACAAAGCTGGAGCTTCGTGCAACTGGTAATCGATTTTCCAACCCGACGTATCGGCCAGTTGATTAAGTAAAATCCGAATCTGTCGCTGGGCTACCTGCGGCAATTCCGAAGCGACGGCTTTATTATGAATCACCTGCTTGGCATCCGAAAGGAGCTTCGTATATTCTTCTTTGTTAAAGCGATTAAACATGCCCTGGTCAATATCGTAAATGTTGTAATCGGAGTCGATACTGAGAATCTCCGGTTCGGGTAGCGATTCAATGACCATTCGGCGTTCGCCATCTTCCCAACGAATCAGCACTTTGCTAAAATCGTAGCCGACCAGTACCTTGGCTTTGGTAACAATCAGGGCTTTTTTCGAACCCGCCTTCAGACCCATAAACAGGTCTTTCCGGTCCGTATAGTCGTGAATTTCGGAGAAATGACCTTCGGCCAGCACGACCTTGAATACCTTCTCAATTCGTTCGAGCAGTACCGTCGATTCCGATCGGATTTCTTTTTCCCGAACATTCCGAAAACGGCCAAGTAGAGCAGCTCCGCCAAAACCAGCGGCACCTCCGAGCAGACCAATGAAGGCGATTGAGATAAATTCCATGGGTGAAGGTTGGATAGAATGACTTGAAAAATGGTAATGTTCCCTTATCACCTCACAAGGTTCGTAAAAAAAATGATAGTACAAAACGCAGGGAAATACAGTTATATAGCGGTGATAATTGACTTATTCCGCGAAATCCTTATTACTATAAAGCGAAACAGCGAGAAAAGAGTAATTTTCGAGGATTTTTTATGCTACTGTACTTCTTAATGCTCTTTACTAATGCCCAACAAACAGCTGGAAGCCCTCGATTATATAGTATTTCTGGTGTACTTTTTGATTGTGGCCGGATATGGTTATTACATCTACAAAAAGAAGCAATCCGCCAACATTTCTACTACTGATTTCTTCCTGGCCGAAGGGTCGCTGACCTGGTGGGCCATCGGTTCTTCGCTCATCGCCTCTAACATCTCAGCCGAGCAGTTCATCGGAGCTTCCGGAGACGGATTCGCCATGGGTCTGGCCATCGCCACCTACGAGTGGATGGCGGCTGCTACACTGATTGTCGTCGCCGTTTTCTTCATGCCGATTTATTTGAAGAACCGGATTTTCACGATGCCGCAGTTTCTGACGCAACGGTACAACAACACGGTATCCATGATTATGGCCATTTTCTGGCTGTTTTTGTACGTGCTCGTAAACTTAACATCGATTTTATTCCTGGGTGCTTTAGCGGTATCTACGATCTCGGGTCTGAATTTCACGGCCTGTATGATTGGGCTGGCTGTTTTCGCCGTCATCATCACCATCGGTGGGATGAAAGTAATCGGCTTTACCGACGTAATTCAGGTGTTCTTCCTCATCATGGGTGGTTTGGCCACAACCTACCTGGCTATCAACCTGGTATCAACGGAAAACGGTACGGAAGGGCTATTGCAGGGTTTCGATCTGATGCTGACGCAATCAGCGGATCACTTCCACATGATCTTCCCGAAAGATCACCCGCACTATGCTTCGCTGCCGGGCTTAACGGTACTGATTGGTGGGATGTGGATTGTTAACCTGAACTACTGGGGTTGTAACCAGTACATTACCCAACGGGCTTTGGGAGCGGATCTGAAGACGGCTCGTGAGGGTATCCTGTTTGCCGCGTTCCTGAAGTTACTGATGCCGATCATCGTGGTACTGCCCGGTATTGCGGCGTATACGCTGTACCAGAAGGGGTTATTCCAGCAGGAAATGCTCGATGCCACGGGTGAAGTCAACAAAGATCACGCCTACCCCGTACTGCTGAATCTCTTACCTACGGGTTTAAAAGGTCTTTCCTTTGCGGCTCTGACGGCGGCCGTAGTAGCCTCGCTGGCCGGTAAAGCCAACTCGATTTCAACGATTTTTACGCTGGATATTTACAAAAAGTACATTGCTCCTCAGGCCAGTGAAAAGCAACTGGTAGGCGTAGGTCGCGTAACGATCTGGGTCGCTATGGTTATCGCCATCTTGGTTTCGCCGTACATGGGTATCGATAAAAAAGGGGGCTTCCAGTTTATTCAGGAGATGACCGGTCTGGTTTCTCCGGGGGTATTTGCTGCCTTTATTCTGGGCTTTTTCTGGAAGAAAACGAACTCAGCCGGAGCCTTATTCGCCATTGTGGGCGGGTTCCTGCTTTCGTTGTTCTTTAAGTACTCGCTGCCGAATCTGGTAAACCTGGAATTCCTGCTCCGCTGGCTTCGCCGTGAAAGGGGCCGACGGCGTGTATACCATTCCGTTCCTGGATACGATGGGCTTTGTATTCCTGATTTGCGTGGCGGTGATGATTCTGCTGGGTCTGCAAAAACCAAGTAACAAAGGCCTGGAGATCGACTCCAAAATGTTCAGAGTGAATTCGACTTTTGCCGTTGGAGCTACAATTATTATGCTGTTGGTCGTTATTCTATACGCGATCTTCTGGTAAAGAATAAATTCGTTTTCAAACGTTGCGAACACCCCGGATGACCTGGGGTGTTCGTGCGTAAAATGAAATTATACTCGTTTTGTAAAAACCTAGTTACAATGAAAATTAACTTTTTACCGAAAAATGAGACCAAGTGGCGGTGGATGCTGGGCTTGAGTATGGGCTGCTGGACGGCTCTTTCTGCTCAGACCCCCTTACCGCTGACGGACGTATCAGCCTTTAAAAACCCTACCAAAACCTGGAGTATTGTCGGAGGCGTAACGGGGTCACCCAAAGAAGCGGCTCTGAAAGGACAAAAGGGAACGGGCGTACTGCTGGGAACGCCGGGTAAGGGAAGCAGTCAGTCCGATTATCTGGTGACGAATACCGAACACGGCGATCTGAAACTGAGTCTGGATTTCATGTTACCACAGGGGGCCAATTCAGGCGTGTACCTGATGGGTCGTTACGAAGTTCAGCTGTATGATAGCTGGGGTGTGCAGAATCCGAAAGCTTCCGACTGCGGAGGTATCTACGAACGCTGGGATGAAAACCGCAAGCCCAACGGCTACGAAGGTCACCCGCCCCGCATGAATGCCGCCAAAGCTCCCGGCTTGTGGCAACACCTGGAAGTAGAGTTCGAGGCACCGAAGTTTGATGGCTCCGGCAAGAAAATCGCGAATGCCCGCTTTGTGAAGGTAGAACTGAATGGTACCATTGTTCACCAGAATCTGGAAGTATTCGGACCCACGCGGGCCGCTTTGTTTACGGATGAAAAAGCTCGTGGACCGCTGGCCTTCCAGGGTGATCATGGTCCGGTAGCGTTGCGAAATATTTCGATGGAGTTACTCGACAAGGCCCCCGTCACGGTGGGTCCGGTTGAGTATACATTCTATACGGGTAAATTCAATACCATTCCCAAGCTGGATACGATGAAAGCGAAACCCGTACGGACGGGTACTGCCGAAAAACTCAGCAGCGTACTGGCCGACGGAAGATCCGATTTTCTGATTGTATTCAACGGAACAATCCAGGCTCCCGAAGCGGATAATTACCAGTTTATTCTGCAATGGATGGAACTGGGGCAACTCATCATTGATGGCCGGACGGTGTTCGATGGCGAATTGTCCTTTGATAAGCCCCGTACTATCGATGTACCGCTGACCGCCGGGGAACATAAGTTTACCTTACTTCACGCCAAAAATAAATCCTGGCTGCCCAAAGTACTCGGATTGTATGTACAGCGGAAAGGGTCTCATTTGCAGGAATTACACGGCTTTGGTTCCGTACCCGATACGGACCCCGTGCCCGTCATTACGGTACACCCCCGCGATCAGGTCGAGCAGGTGCGTTCGTTTGTGTACATGCCGGGTTACAATGAAGGCGATGGGCACAAGAAACTTCGCGTATTGCATTTAGGAGATCCTTCGGGCGTACACTACAGTTACGATCTCGATCAGGCCACCGTACTGATGAGCTGGCGGGGTGCGTTTATCAACATGAGCGACGCCTGGCACGAACGCGGTGAAGCCCAGACGGCTAGTCCGCTGGGATCACCCGTACTGGCTCTGTGGGGAACAAGTCCGCTGGGAATGGCGGGCAGTTCCACGCCCGATTCAACGGCGGGGCTGGTGTACAAAGGCTATAAACTCGACGAAGTGGGCCATCCCACCTTCCGGTACCAGCTGGCGGGTGGAGAATTTACGGATTTCATTCGTCCTTACGAAAATGGACGGGGCTTGAGCCGCACCGTTTCGCTCAAGGATGGATCGAATCTGGCGTACCGACTGGCGAAGGGAAAAACGATTACCGCTCTTAGCAAAGGCCTGTACCTGATTGATGGTAACTACTACGTTCAAACGGGAGCGAAAGCTCAGGTAGTGGCCAACAACGGCGGGCAGGAATTACGCGTGTCCGGCAGTCCATCCGTGCAATACGAATTGATTTGGTAAGACATCGGACCCCGACAAAAGGATCATTAGTAATCGCTTACGCATTCCTATGAAAAAGATATTCTGCTCCCTAGCCATAGCTTCGTTACTTGCGGTAAACGCTTCGTTTGCCCAAAAACCCTTAACTGAAAACGATTTCTATCAGTTACGTACGTTGCCCCTGCCCGAAGATGCCATTCTGGAAGTAGGAGGTATGACCATCCTGCCCGACGGACGTATGGCCGTAGCCACCCGACGGGGCGAAATCTGGATGATCGAAAACCCGTACCAGAAAGACGGAACGCAACCGTACTACAAACGCTTCGCTCAGGGGTTGCACGAACCCCTGGGACTGACCTATCGCAACGGCTCCTTCTATACCTCGAACCGCGGCGAACTCACGAAAATTACGGATGAAGACGGCGATGGCCGAGCCGACGTTTACGAAGCCGTAACGTCATTGCCTATTGTGGGAAATTACCACGAGTATAGCTACGGCCCCGTGTTTGATGCGGACGGTAATATGCTTGTTACGCTGAACGTAGGCTGGGTGGGTTACGGGGCCAGTCTGACCAAGTGGCGGGGCTGGCTGGTCAAGATTTCACCCGAGGGTAAAATTGAGCCGATTTCGGCGGGTCTTCGTTCACCTTCGAGTTACCTGATCAACTCTTCCGGCGATCTGTTTTATTCAGAAAACCAGGGCGACTGGGTCGCTTCGGGAAAAGTTTCGCAGTTGAAAAAAGGCAGTTTCAACGGTCACGGCGAGAGTTTGAAATGGACCTCTGATCCGGCTTCTCCGTTGAAACTCACCGAAGATCAGCTTCCTGATACGGGCGAGCCAGTAGCAACGGCGGGCGAGAAAATCCCGCATTATCAGTATCCGGCCTGCTGGTTTCCACACGTATTGATGGGTATTTCGACCGCAGGTATGGTTGAAGACGTGAACGGCTATTTGGGACCGCATTTCAAAGGTCAGTATTTCGTGGGTGACCAGGGGCACTCGAAAGTGATGCGGATGCAACTCGAAAAAGTAAATGGAGAGTACCAGGGGGCCTGTTTCCCCTTCCGGGAAGGCTGGGCTTCGGGTCTGTTGCGACTGGAATGGGGACTGGATGGTTCGCTGGTAGGCGGAATGACGAGCCGGGGCTGGTCTTCTACCGGAAAGGCTCCGTACGCCATTCAGCGACTGGTATGGTCGGGAAAAACGCCCTTCGAAATGCAGGAGATTCACTCCAAACCCGATGGGTTCGAGATTGTATTTACGAAACCCGTAGATAAGGAAACGGCCGCTAATCCGGCCAACTACAAGGTGGCCAGCTTTACCTACAAGTACCACCATCAGTACGGCAGTCCGATCATTAATACCGAAGAAAGTGGGATTAAAGGCATTGTCGTATCGGCGGACGGTCGCAAGGCCCGACTGGTACTGGACGGTAGTTTCCGCAAGCATTACATTTACGAAATCAAGCCCGAAGGCGTGAAATCGGCCGATCAGGAATCGGTTCTGCACCCGGTAGGTTACTATACGCTGAATGCGGTTGCTCCGGGCGATCAGGTAGCTGCCTCGCAGTTTACGCCTTTTAAAGCTACGGCTGCTCCGATGAATCACGAGCACGGGGCCATGCAGGCCAGTACGGGCAAAACGGCTTCGACCGGAAAAGCGACTACTAATTCGAAAAAACGCGTGACGGAAATGCCCGCCGAATGGGCCGCACCCGATCAGGTACTAACGATTGGTACGAAACCCGGACTGAAATTTGACGTCACGGAATTACAGGTAAAAGCGGGTTCGAAGGTGAAACTCGTCTTCAACAACAACGACGACATGACGCACAACTGCGTTATCGTCGCTCCGGGTTCGGTAGATGAAGTAGGGCAGAAGGCCATCGGTTTAGGCCTGAAAGGTCCCGACATGCAGTACGTACCCAACTCGCCCAAGGTGCTTTTCCACACGAATCTGTTGCAACCGGAAAGCTCCGAAAGCCTGTACTTTACGGCTCCCACGCAGCCCGGTACGTATACCTACGTTTGTACGTATCCCGGTCACCACACGCTGATGCAGGGGAAACTAGTGGTAGTGAAATAGCATTAGATTCGAGTAATACCCATTAAAAAGGAGCCCCGTGAAAGGGCTCCTTTTTGTATAAATAGGGTAAGGAATTATCAGAAGTGGAAAATCTACGTACCTTTTCAACGTACTGATTCGTAGTGCTCCTCGTCAAACCTTACCCCCCATGAAACTTTTCTGCGTTGCTCTGTCTTTAAGTTTGGGTGCAGCTCTTTTTTCCTGTACCTCTTCATCCACTAAAGAATTAAATCCCGTGGCTAATCAAGACGCTTATCCTAAACCACCCATCGCCCCCAAGAAACCCCAATCGTTTACTGAACACGGGTACCAGCGGGTTGATGATTTTTCTGGTTAAAGGACAAGAAAAATCCAGAAGTGATTCAGTACCTGAAAGCAGAAAATGCCTACGCCGATACGGTGATGGCACCCACCAAGCCTTTTCAGGAAAAATTATACAAGGAAATGCGGAGCCGGATCAAGGAAGATGATCAGTCGGTTCCCGTATTCATCAACGGATACTATTACTACTCCCGCACCGAAACGGGCAAACAGTACGCCATCAATTGCCGGAAAAAAGGCAGTCTGTCGGCTGCGGAAGAAGTGACGCTCGACGGCAATGTACTGGCTGAAGGGCACGAAGCCTTTATTCTGGCGGGAATCCAGATGAGCGAAGACCAGAACCTGCTGGCTTTCCAGAGCAATACCACGGGCTCTTACGCCGAGTTTACGCTCAAAATTAAAGACCTCCGCACGGGCCAGATCCTGCCGGACGAAATCGAAGACATCAGTGGTTTCGTCTGGGGTACGGACAACAAAACCATCTATTACCTCAGGTACGACGAAGCTCTGCGGCCCTATCGGCTGTATCGGCACACGCTGGGTTCCAAAATCAAGGATGTGCTGTTGTACGAAGAGAAAGATGCCCTTTTTACACTGGGTGTCGGTCGTTCGAAATCGAAGGAATTTATCATCCTTTCCTCGGGCAGTTATACGACTTCGGAGGTACAACTACTGCCGACCAGTCAGCCCGAAGGCAAGTTTGAAGTATTTATGCCGCGTCAGAAAGACGTGATGTACAATGTCGACGTCCATCCGCAACACTTTTATCTGACGTACAAGGACAAACAGAATCTCAACCAGAAAATTTACGAATTGCCCCGCAAGGACTATACGGATCGGAAAAACTGGAAGGAAATCGTACCGCACGATCCGAAGGTGAAAATTGAGGATACGGACGTGTACGAAAATTATCTGGTGATTGAAGTACGCAACGAAGGCTTGCTGGAAATGCGAATCCGGGAGTTGACTTCCGGTGCAACGAAATCCATCCAGTTTCCGGAGCCCGTGTATTCGGCCTTTTCGATGGGCCTGCCCGACTTCAAATCAACCAAAATTCGCTACGGGTATACTTCGCTCAACCGGCCCATGAGTACGTTCGAGTACGACATGACCAACGGAGCTACGACGAAACTCAAGGAGAAAGAAGTACCCGGCGGTTTCGATGCGGAGGCCTACGAAGTGAAACGTCTCTGGGCCACGGCTCCCGATGGCGTGAAGGTGCCGATGGCCGTCGTCCACAAAAAAGGACTGGAGCTGGACGGTAAAAATCCGGTGTTGATGACCGGCTATGGCTCGTACGGGTATTCTTCGGATGCGTACTTCGATTCCGATGTATTCAGTCTGGTCGATCGGGGATTCGTGTATGCCATTGCTCAGATTCGCGGGGGTAGTGATCTGGGCGAGCAGTGGTACGAAGATGGGAAACTCCAGAAAAAGATGAATTCCTTCACGGATTTCATCGCCTGTGCCGAGTACCTGATTCGGGAAAAGTATACGGCTTCCGACCGTTTCGCCATTCAGGGTGGTAGTGCCGGAGGACTTCTGATGGGTGCCGTCGTGAACCTGCGGCCCGAGCTGTTCCGCGTGGTGATTGCCGAAGTACCGTTTGTGGATGTCATCAATACTATGCTGGATACCAGTCTGCCGCTGACGACGCAGGAATACGAGCAGTGGGGCAACCCAACCGTCAAGGCGGATTATGACTACATCCGGCAGTATTCGCCTTACGATAACCTGAAAGCTCAGGCTTACCCGAATATTCTGGCTACGGGCGGATTGAACGATTCGCAGGTAGGTTTTCACGAACCTGCCAAGTGGGTCGCCAAGCTGCGTACCCTTAAAACGGATCAGAACCTGACGCTACTGAAAATCAATATGGGTTCGGGTCACGGCGGGGCTACCGGACGCTTTGATTACCTCAAGGAAGTGGCTTTTCAGTACGCTTTTATCCTGGATCGGATCGGCTGGCCTTTGCAATAATATGATCTTGAATTTAGCAGGAGAGCAACGTTTCTGACGTATCTTTCCTGCTAAACTGCTCGAAGTAGTACCGCCTAAACATCCCACCATGAAGTACCTGAAACAACTCGGAGCGGGCCTGCTCCTGCTGCTTTCTTCCCACGCTTTCAGTCAAAAAACCACGCCTTCATTACTCTATGAGGTATCCGGAAAGGGCCTGACGAAACCCTCGTACCTCTACGGAACCTTTCACTTGCTGTGTCAGAAAGATTTACAGATCAGTCCAGTAGCCCTGGAAAAACTCAAGGGGACCGAACAACTGTACCTCGAAATCGACATGGATGATCCGAAGGAACTCTCATCGATGATGAGTAGCATGTACCTGAAAGGCCAAACGTTGAAAGACCTAGTTTCAGAAGCGGATTACGACTACCTCAATCAGTTTTTCAAAGATTCCCTGAAAACGAATCTGGAAAGCATGAAGCAGATGAAGCCCTTTGTACTGATGAGCATGATCTATCCGAAAATGCTGGGCTGTACGCCCGGGTCGCCAGAAATAGTCTTCATGCAGAAAGCAACCACGGATAAAAAACCCGTTTTAGGCCTGGAAAAAGCGGCCGATCAATTCGCGGTTATTGACAAACCCGGGCCTAAAAAGGGAGCTGAACAACTGGTTAAATACGTTCGGGAGTACGGACATTCGCAGGAAGAATTTAATGCCATGCTGGAGCTGTACCGCAAGCAGGACATCGAAGCTCTGTACGAAGCCAGCGAAAAAGATCCTGATTTCAAAGATCAGCTACAGGATTTGCTCTGGCAGCGAAACAGCAACTGGATTCCTGTCATTACGAAGTCCATTCACGAAAAACCCAGTTTCATCGCTGTCGGAGCCGCCCACCTGGGTGGACCGAAAGGCGTACTGGCTTTGCTTAGAGAGCAGGGATATACGGTAAAAAGTGTAGATACTAACGTTAAATAACTATTGCCGGGACGTACGGAACAAATCCGTACGGTCCGGTGCTTCAATCCGGAAATCAGGCATGCGTAGAACTGACTCGCCACTGCCCTCCAGGCGGATCGGGGAGCGGTTGCCGGGAATGTTGGGGTAATAACCCATGCGAATCTGGAAGGTGTTGAAGTTCAGGTTTTCGTTTCGGAAGCGAAAGCCGATGCCATAACCCTGGTACGTATTGGCGAACAAATTCTTATTGGAGAAGGAAAGAAAGCCCAAATCCGCCTGCAGGAACATGGCCGTACGGAAACCAAAGATCTGAAAAGGGGAAAAAAACACACTTTGCAGGTTAATGACCAGCCGTTTATCACCCCTTAAAAAGTTACTACGAATGCCCCGAAGGCCTTCCTGATTGTTGAGCGTCAAATATTCATACTGGAAGCGGTTAATGCCTGCGGTATAGCGAACCGTGATAAAATGCCGGAACTGCGATCGTTTGACCGACATTAGCGGACTAAAGTAATTGCCCTCCAGATTAAACGTGCCCTGCTGAATCTCGCCATCTTCCAGATAACCGCCCAGCGAACCCAGCATATACAGGTAGCCCGCTTTTTTGTTCTTGAGGTAGGTGCCATGAGCCAGGCGTAAGGCCGAATAGGTACGTAATCCCAGATCCGATTTTTCCTTACCCCAGGTTAGCGAGGCCAGAAATCCTACCGGAACGTCCTCGGTGCGTCCAAAGGCGTAAATCAACACGTCCCGCTGGTAGTTTCGGTTGGAATAACCAATGCTGCCCAGATACTGCCGTGAGCCCGGAAAGAGGTTTTTGGCTCCTTCGGGTAAATTATCCCGGTTGGTATACCCATAGCCACTGGTTCGTAAAGCCACAATCAGACGCGACCGCTGGTCGAGCTTCTTGTCTTTGAAGCCCAGCCGGATGGCTCGCCCAAACCAGGCATCCTGATAGGCGTATTTGATGTGCGACTTAACGGTTGTGTCGGAGTTGGGATCAATGAAAACAAACTTATTTTCAACGTAATACGATACTTCGAAGGCTCCCGCATACTTGATTTCCGGGCGAATGAAATCCTTCTGGATACGGCCTCCAAACTGCTTCCGATCCCGAAAGTAATCAGCGTAGAATTGCGTAGTCGTCAGCGACCTGCCAATATATGGCAAGGTGTAGCGGGAGTAAAACTCGAAGGGCTGGTAGGGGCTTCGCCGTTGTAAGAGACCCAGGTTTTCCAGGCGTGAGCCCGTCCCTGGACATTTTTCTGTTCAAAACCCAGGTTAAAATTCGTAGGCCCACCTACGCCACCGTCGGGTAACAGCGACCAGACATCCTGCGTAATGACGAGCACGTCGACCAGATTCGGTTCGCCTTTCACCGGAAAAACAAAGATCCGGGCATCGTGGAAAATCGGCGTTTGCCGCAGAATCCGTTCGTTATCTTTCAGGACGTCGGGCTGTACCTGATCGCCAGACTTGAAGAATAGCAGCGATTTATGAATGGTGTTAACGCGGGTATCGTGGTGCAGTCGGTTGCCCAGCCGCTCCACCCAGTGCGTAGCTACGCGGGCTGTATCATACACGGTAGGACCGAATACATCCAGTTGCTTGATGTCAACGTTACGAATCGTTTTTCCCGCATAGGGCTTGAAGGGGTTGTCCTCAATTTTAGAAACGGCCTGACTTTGGGCGTTGGTGTTGTAGGGGTACTTAAACAGGAAATCGTAGATACTGCCCGTCCAGTTCCGCTTTTTCATGGAGTTACGAAGTCTCGTAAACCGGATGCTGTCCCGCTGAATGGGAGTGAGGATTTTGGCCGAATCCGCCGCCGAAGGAACGGGTTTCTGAGCCCGGCACGCAAAGGGAATAGCCACAGTTCCGAGTAGAAACAGAGCCAGCAATCCGATGCGTAACGTAGTGATCAAGGGTTATAAATGTTTTACCATCCAATAGTCTCGCTGGCGGTCGAAGCCAAACAGAAAGTAGTGCCATCCCATCTTTTCAAAACCCATGTGTTCGTAGAAATGAATGGCCGATTCATTCTTTTCCCAAACGCCTAAAAACACAGCCTGGTATTTTTCCTGACGAGCTTGTTCCAGACAGGCGTCGAGTAGCTGCTTGCCAATGCCCTGTCCTTTGTACTGATCATACACGTAGATTCGCTGTAATTCTACGGCCTTGTATCCTTTCAGGTTCCGGGGCTTTTCGGATTTGCGGTTAAGTTTACAGTACCCTACCAGTTCTTCGCCCTGAAATGCCAGCCAGAAGGTGTTATGTTTGGTATCAGCCAGTTCAGCCTGTACGCTGAGTTTGTGAAAGGCCTGACTGATATAGGCGTCAATGTGTTTGGACTCGTTCTGTTCACCAAAGGCTTCCCGCATGGTCTCACTGGCGAGTTTTGTTAAAACCTTTGTATCGTCTTTAGTGCCCAGTCGGAGCTGAACCGGTACTTTTGCAATATCAATCATAACCAAGCTTAGTTCTGAACCGTAGTACAACGGTTCTATCCAATAAGTTGTTTAGCGTACGGCTGGCCAATGTTAGCAGGTATCATACGGCTAAAAGAAAAACACACAGGATGCTTTCTCTTTCCAAACCATTGATTTTAGGATCTAATTCACCGCGTCGTCAGCAAATCTTACGGGATGCGGGGTTTTCATTTCAGGTACAGGTGTTGCCCACTGAAGAAGATTTTCCGGAGGATATGCCCAGCCAGGACGTACCCGTTTTTCTGGCTCTGAAAAAGGCAGAAGCCTTTCGTTCCCTTCTGGAGAATAATCTGGTGTTGACGGCGGATACCGTAGTCCGAATCAACGAAAAAATATTAAATAAACCTATAGATGCAGCCGATGCCTGGCGAATGTTACGTCTGCTTTCCGGCCAGACGCACGAAGTAACCACGGGGGTATGCCTGATGAGTGCCGAGCAAACCTGGAGCTTTGCCGATACGGCCCGCGTTCACTTTCGCGAACTGACCGAATGGGAGATCGACTACTACCTGGAAGCCTGCCGTCCTTTCGACAAAGCCGGGGCCTACGGCGTACAGGATTTTATCGGCATGGTTGGCATCGATCGCATCGAAGGATCGTATTTCACCGTAATGGGCCTGCCTATTCACCGGGTATACGCCCAGCTGGTGGAAGCAGGTTTTCTGCAAACGGTTTAGAAGATCAGGTAAGATTTACCGCCCAGTGCCCGCATTTGCCGGGAAATACTGTTGGTACGTCGTTGCACGTAACTCGACGGCCGGGCAATGAGAAAACGATTGGGGCTGGGTAATACGGCGGCAATGCGGGCCGCTTCGGTCCGCGTGAGTCGGGCCGCCGGTTTACCGTAGTATCGTTGAGCGGCGGCTTCGACGCCAAAGGTCATGGGGCCGGTTTCGGCTACGTTGAGGTACACTTCCAGAATTCGCTGTTTACCCCAGATCACTTCAATAAGCAGCGTAAACCAGGCTTCGAGCATTTTGCGGAAATAACTACGGCCCTGCCACAAAAACACGTTTTTCGCCACCTGCTGGCTGATGGTACTGGCTCCTTTGATGCGGCGGCCTTTCAGGTTATTCTTGAACGCACTGCCCATCATTTCAAAATCGAAGCCAAAATGTTGTGGGAATCGCTGATCCTCTGAAGCGACGACGGCCAGGGCCATTTCCGGAGAAATTTCGTCGTAAGAAGTCCAGTCGTAATATAATTTTCCTCCGTTGGTAATCTTTCGGTCAAGCATCGTCCAGGTAATGGGAATGGGAACGAAACGAAAGACCAGCGTGCCGCCAATCGAAAGGACGATAAAATAGAACAGTATTTTGCCGAAAAATCGAAGGACTTGTTGAGGCCAGGAACGATAGGTATCAGGGCTTTTCGAGGCGGGCATACGTCAATAGCTAGTGGATCAAACCCGTGGTTGTACTGGTACTTCTCTTCGAAAGCAACCAAGGGGTTGAAACAAAAATAGTAGTGCAATGACGGTTTTCGAGTAAGGGATCGTAAAAAAGCCCCTTAAGCCTCCACCCAGAAAAGCTCCTCGGCCACGCGATCCGCGAATAATTTGCCCGTTTCCGTCAAAAACAGCATCGAACCTTCCCGGCGAATCCAGCCGTTCTGCTGGAGTGCGGGAAGGGCAGCTTCAATCACGCTCAAGCCGGTTTCTGAAAGCTGACGAATACGTTCGACGTCCGTTCCCCAGTGCGTACGCAGGCTGGTTAAGACGTATTCATTCACCAGATCCTGTTCGGTCAGGTCCTCGATTTCAGCTGGAATCAGGCCTTGCTGAAGGGCCGTTACGTACTGCGGATTGTTTGAGCGATTGTACTGACGCGTGCGAAGTCCGTCGTAACTGTGAGCCGAAGGCCCCACGCCCAGATACGGGTGCTGAAGCCAATAGCTGCTGTTGTGCTGACTATGCCGTCCGGGCCGGGCAAAGTTGGAGATTTCGTACTGTTCATACCCGTACTCCCGTAAGGTATCCCGCAGGATTTGGAATTGCTCGGCGGCAAATTCATCATCAATGGGAGCAATCCGTTTACTTTTCAGCCATTTACCAAAAACCGTTTGGGGCTCAATGGTCAGGCAGTAGGCTGAGATGTGCGGTACCCCTAGAGCCATCGCTTCCGCCAGGTTCTTTCGCCAGATGGCATGCGGATCGGTTTCAGAAGAAGGAATGGCGTAGATGAGATCAATCGTAATATTTTCAAAGCCCACTTCCTGGGCCATCCGCACGCAGGTACGGGCATCCTCCGCCGAGTGAATTCGGTGGAGATGTTGTAAATGGGGCGTATGGAAAGACTGAATGCCAATGCTCAGCCGATTGATTCCCATGCGGTGAAACAACTGTAATTTCTCCCGCGAAAGATCGTCTGGATTCGCTTCCAGCGTAATTTCTGCTCCTGGATGTACCCGAAAATGCTGATGAATGGTCTGGAAAATGTGCTGAAAATCCGCTTCTTCCAACAGCGAAGGCGTACCACCGCCGAAATAAATAGTATCCAGCGATGCATCTGGCAGGTACGTTTTCCGCAGTTCGATTTCCCGGCAAATAGCTTCTACCATCTCCGCACGTCCCTGCAGGGAAGTACTGAAATGAAAGTCGCAATAATAGCAAGCCTGCCGGCAAAAAGGAACGTGGATATATAAGTGCATGGAACGTTTGCAGTTTTCTGTTGTCAGTTTTCAGTTAGGAAGCCAACGCATGTCCGTGAACACAGCATGTTTCTGTGCCCCAGAATGCCTAACGTTGTAGAGATAAACTGAAAACAGAAAACCGCCAACTGAAAACT
>NZ_NMPS01000241.1:0-21955 GCF_002261125.1 Siphonobacter sp. BAB-5385
ACGGAAAACGGAAAACGGAAAACGGAAAACCGCAGCGGCGGCCGCTCAAAACTCAAAAAAAAAGGATGCAGTCCATGTGTATGAACTGCATCCCATCCTATGAAAGCTATTTTCCTTACGCTACGACCTCCACCTTCACGCCCAATTCCGCTTCATCCAGTTCTACCGCTACACTGTCGGCCAGCGTATCGAGTAGATTCAGACTCAGGGCCTGTACTTCGGTGCAGATGTATTCGCGGTTCGTTTCCAAAGCCGTTTTGACCAATGCTTCCGTAGTAGTCACCGAAATGGCAATCTTATCCGCTACTTCGAACCCACTATCTTTCCGCAGGTTTTGAATCCGGTTGACAAACTCACGGGCAATTCCTTCGTAACGCAGCTCTTCCGAGATGCTTACATCCAGAGCTACCGTCAGGCCGTTTTCCTGAGCGGTAAGGAAGCCGGGCAGATCTTCCGTCAGAATTTCCACGTCGCTCAACGTGATTTCATGCGTACCGCCTACGGTCAGCGTACCGGCCTTTTCCAGCTCGGCAATATCGCTCGTCGTCATGGACTGGATACCGGCAGCTACTTCCTTCATTTTTGGGCCAAATTTGGGTCCCAACGCCTTGAAGTTCGGTTTCACCTTTTTGTTCAGTACGCCAGAGGCATCATCCAGTAAGTCAACCGATTTTACGTTCACTTCGGCCTTGATGAGTTCTTCAACCCGAGCCAGCCGCTGTTTCGTGAATTCGTTGAGTACGGGTACCAGTACCCGCGAAAGCGGTTGCCGTACCTTGATTTTATTAACTTTCCGGATGGAGTGTACCAGCGACGAAACCCGTTGAGCCAGTTCCATCGAAGCTTCCAGTTCCAGATCAATGTAATGCTGATTTGCCGCCTGCAAGTCCGTCAGGTGTACGGAAGGATACTGCAGGGCCGAACCATTGGCTACGGCCGCTTCGCGAACGCCTTCCGTCAGGTTACGGTACAGCCAGTCAGCATAGAACGGGGCAATGGGTGACATCAACTGTGATACTTTCAGCAGACATTCCTGCAAGGTTTCAAACGCCGCCCGTTTGTCAGCGGTCAGTTCACCTTTCCAGAAACGTCGGCGTGACAGACGCACGTACCAGTTCGACAAATGATCGGATACAAACTCCTGAATGGCCCGGCCTGCTTTCGTTGGTTCATAGTCGGCGTAGAAACCGTCTACATCTTTGATGAGCGAATGGAGTTTTGAAAGAATCCAGCGGTCCATTTCGCTCAATTGCTCGTACGGTACCCGATTGCTTTCGTCCAGCGTATAGCCGTCGAGGTTGGCGTACAGAGCAAAGAAGTTATACGTATTCGTCAGCGTACCGAAGAATTTGTTCCGTACTTCGGTAACGCCTTCCAGATTAAAACGCAGGTTGTCCCAGGGATTCGAGTTGGTAATCATGTACCAGCGAATCGGGTCCGTACCGTACTTGGCCAGAGCTTCAAATGGATTCACGACGTTGCCTTTCCGCTTCGACATTTTCTCGCCGTCCTTATCGAGTACCAGCCCCGTTGACACGACGTTTTTGAACGCTACGGAATTATTCAACATTCCTGAAATCGCGTGCAACGTAAAGAACCAGCCCCGGGTTTGATCCACGCCTTCGGAGATAAAATCGGCAGGGTAGCTTTTTTCGAAGATATCCTGATTTTCGAAGGGATAATGCCACTGAGCGTACGGCATCGCTCCTGAATCGAACCATACATCAATCAAATCGGATTCTCGGTACATCACTTTACCAGAGGCCGATACCAGGAAAATATCGTCTACATACGGCCGGTGCAGATCAAATTCGCCCGTACCCACTTTGGCCAGATAGCCTTCGTTGGCAGTCTGTTGTTCCGCACTCAGACTGTCGGATTTTAGAGAATGCTCTAAAGCAGCTTTCAACTCCGCAATTGAGCCAATACAAACTTCTTCTCCGTCTTCGCTCCGCCAGATGGGCAGCGGCGTACCCCAGTAGCGACTCCGGCTCAGGTTCCAGTCCACCAGGTTTTCCAGCCAGTTGCCGAAACGACCCGTACCCGTACTTTCGGGTTTCCAGTTGATGGTTTTATTGAGAGCTACCAGTTCGTCTTTTTTCGCCGTTGTACGGATGAACCAGCTATCGAGCGGGTAATACAGTACAGGCTTGTCCGTCCGCCAGCAGTGCGGATAGGTGTGGTCGAACTTCTGAACGTTAAAGGCTTTATTTTCCGTTTTCAACAAGATGCCGATGCGTTCATCGACCGACAGGTATTTGTCGCGGCCCTGTTTCTCACGTTCAGCTTCTTTCTGTTCATCGGACAGGTATTGTTCCTTCACGAACTCACCCGCAAAATCCGTCACCTCCGCTACGAAGCGACCCCGTTTGTCCACGAGTGGTACGTCTTTTCCGGTTTCATCCTTCACCATGATGGCGGGGATACCGTTTTGCTGCGATACCCGGAAATCGTCCGCTCCGAACGTAGGAGCTGTATGTACCACACCCGTACCGTCTTCCGTCGTCACGAAATCACCCATGATGACGCGGAACGCCGGACTTTCGGGTTGTACGTAAGGCATCAGTTGTTCATACTCGATGCCTTCCAGGTGTTCGCCTTTCAAATCCATCAGGACTTTCCAGGGAATGAGTTTGTCACCCGGCTGATAGGCCAGCAAATCGCCGTCTTTTCCTTTTTCGGAGAAGTACGCACTCACCCGATCTTTCGCAAGGATGACGTTGATCGGCAGATGCGTATACGGGTTATAGGTTTGGATTAACTGGTAATTAATGTTTTTACCCACCGTCAGGGCCGCGTTGGAAGGCAGCGTCCAGGGCGTGGTCGTCCAGGCCAGGATGTAGACGTCGTCGCTATCGGCCGTATCGAACAGGTAACCCGATTTTCCGGTCAGTTTTACTTTAAACTGGGCGACAATGGATACGTCCTTGATTTCCTTGTACGTACCCGGCTGGTTCAGCTCATGCGAACTCAGGCCCGTACCCGCCGCTGGCGAGTAGGGCTGAATGGTATATCCTTTATAGAGCAGCCCCTGGTTATGCAATTGCTTGAGCAGATGCCAGACACTCTCAATGTATTCGTTGTGGTAGGTCACGTACGGACTTTCCAGATCGACCCAGTACCCCATTTTTTCGGTCAGGTCATTCCATTGGTCCGTATACCGCATCACCGTTTCCCGGCACTTGCGGTTGTATTCCTCTACGCTGATTTTCTTACCGATGTCTTCTTTGGTGATGCCCAGCTCTTTTTCCACCTGTAACTCAATGGGCAGACCGTGCGTATCCCAGCCACCTTTCCGTTTGACCTGGCGACCTTTGAGGGTTTGGTACCTACAGAAAATATCTTTAATCGACCGAGCCATGACGTGGTGGATACCCGGCGTACCATTGGCCGACGGGGGTCCTTCAAAAAACGTAAAGCTGGGCTTACCTTCCCGCAGTTCAATCGATTGCTCGAAAATCCGGTTGTCTTTCCAGAATTGCCGGATTTCGTCGGCGACAGCGGCGTAATCGAGATTTTTGTATTCGGGGAAATTCATAGGTGCTATGGTATGGAAACAAAAGACTAGATCTACCTATCAACACTGATACTCGTGTACTTCGTTCCAGCCTTTCGGAGAAGACGATAGATTTGCAAAAGTAGGACTTTCGGGCGAGAAAAGATAGTAGACCGGGCGGCTCACTCATCGGATTGTACGGTCAATAACGGGTTAGGGCCTTGCCGGGTGAACAGAAAATATACGCTCTTTCTGATTCCTCAATACCTTTGCCCGTTGGACCGCACCGTGTCTATGCGAATACGAAAAATCATTCCGGAAAACTTAGCCTTACTGGATAGCCTTCGGGGTCTGACGGCCTGTTATGTACTCGTCACTCATGCCCTGCTCTTTCTGGGTGGGAATGAACCTTCCGTCTATCTGCAGACTCTTCGGGTACTCTTCCGTTTCGCCCATGAAGCCGTATTGTTTTTCTTTGTACTCTCGGGTTTCGTCATTCACTGGAGTACGGATACGCGGTTTGCCCGTGAGGGAACGTTCTCTGCCCTGGCTTATATCCGCCGGCGGGTTCGTCGGATTTATCCACCTTTGGTCATTGCCTTAGGCTTCACCTTTCTGCTGGACCAGTGGGGCATGTATTTGAAGTTTCCCATTTATACGGCCCAAACGCCTTACCCTGCCCTTAACGAACTTACGAACCCCGACTACAGGCTGTCGACCTTAGCAGGAAATTTGCTTTTCGTGCAGAATGTCTACACCCCTATTTGGGGCACCAACGGCCCCCTGTGGTCCTTAATGTATGAATGGTGGTTTTATCTGCTGTACATTCCCGTATATGGGCTTTTCAGGAAGAATAAACTACTGACTTCCAGCTTTGTATTACTACTTTGGGTATTAAACCGCGAGTTTCCCTTTAAACCCGCCCTGCTGACTATCGTACTCGACTATTTTATTACCTGGTACCTGGGCGTGTTACTGGCGGACTGCTTGCGTTCGAAAGATCTGAATCCGGCGGCGGGTATTCTTTATCTGGGAATGCTTCTCATTCTATCCCTAACCAGATACATTTCAAGTATCGGCAGCGACGTGGCCGTAGCAGTCGGAATTACGCTTATGCTGTATTTACTGCTCACCAGTCGTCAGTGGGTTGGCCTGGTTAAACTTCGCAAGCTGGGAGCCTTTTCGTATACCCTTTATTTGATTCACGTACCGATTCTTTGTTTTTTGTCGGGTTTGATGCTGGCTCAGGGTGTCCCGGTTGTTATTTGCTTGCTGCTTGGCCTTGGTATTTCCCTGGGACTAGGCTGGCTTTTTCATTTTGTTACTGAAAAACCGTTTGCTCCCCCAAAAACCCGGGCTTCCGTTAGCAGTAAAGCTTAAGGAATGAGTTAGAACAGAAACGCCCCGGAATTACTATCCCAAGGCGTTTCTCTTGGCTTCAGCTTAACTAATCCTCGCCCAGTTACTTTCATTCTCCCGAATCTGATCGAGCTGGCTCCGGATGGCCTGATTTTTCGGCAGTACCAATTCGGGATCCTCTTCCAGAATACCCTGAGCTGATTCCCGGGCCGCTTTCAGGATTTCCCCATCTTTCGATAAATCAGCCAGTAGCAAGTCTACTACTCCGCTTTGCTGGGTACCGGCCATGTCACCCGGCCCGCGAAGGCGTAAGTCGGTATCGGCAATCACGAAGCCGTCGTTGGTTTCGGTCATCACCTTCATGCGGGTACGGGTTTCGGCACTGAGTTTCAACCCCGTCATCAGAATACAATAACTCTGATCTGCCCCCCGCCCGACGCGGCCCCTTAACTGGTGCAACTGCGACAAACCAAACCGTTCGGCACTTTCAATGATCATGACCGACGCGTTGGGTACGTTCACTCCTACTTCGATTACGGTCGTGGCTACCATAATCATGGTTTCCCGACTGATGAACCGCTGCATTTCGAAATCCTTGTCCTTGGCGGGCATTTTGCCGTGCACAATACTGATCTGATAGTCCGGGAACGCCCGCACTACGCTTTCGTAGCCATCCATCAAATCCTTGAAATCCAGCTTTTCGGATTCTTCAATCAGCGGATACACCATGTAAATCTGCCGTCCTTTCTGGAGTTCATTTCGTACGAAGCCAAAAACTTCCAGCCGGTGCTGATCGGATTTCCAGCGGGTTACGATGGGCTTCCGACCCGGTGGTAATTCGTCAATCTGCGAAAGATCCAGATCTCCGTATAAGGTCATGGCCAGCGTACGCGGAATGGGCGTGGCCGTCATCACCAGAATATGCGGATAAATGACTTCGTTTTTCTGCCAGAGCTTCGCCCGCTGGGCTACGCCAAAGCGGTGTTGCTCATCAATCACCACCAGGCCGAGGTTCTTGAATTGGACAATATCTTCCAGCAGGGCGTGGGTGCCTACCACAATATGAATCGAACCATCGAGTAAGCCTTCGTGCAGTACTTTCCGGTCTTTTTTCGAGGTCGAACCCGTCAGCTTGGACATACGCAGGCCCATGGCTTCCGCAAAAGGCATCAAGCCTTTGAAATGCTGATCGGCCAGAATTTCGGTAGGGGCCATTAAACAGGCCTGAGCCTCGTTTTCGATGGCCAGCAGCATGCAGATAAAGGCTACGATGGTTTTGCCAGACCCCACATCACCCTGTAGCAGCCGATTCATCTGCTTTCCCGAACGCATGTCTTCGAAAATCTCGCGAATAACCCGTTTTTGAGCTCCGGTCAGATCGAAGGGCAGGTGCTGTTCGTAAAAGTCACGAATGAGCTGCGTGCGTTGAAAAACCTGTCCGGGATACTCCGTTCTCCGTAGGATTTTCTGTTTGATGAGTCGGAGCTGATTGTAAAAAAGCTCCTCGAATTTCAGGCGTCGTTTGGCCTGATGAATGTGCTGTTCGTTTTCCGGAGCGTGAATCCCCCACAAAGCCTGAGCCTTGGACGCCAGCCGGTATTTTTCGATAAGGAAACTGGGTAATGTTTCCCGAATGTGCTGCCCAGCCAGTTCGAGTACCTGTCGCTGCCATTTCGCAATCGCTTTGGCGTCTACGTACCGTTTCCGAAGTTTTTCCGTCAGGTTGTAGACCGGTTGCCAGTAGCCCCCTTTTTCGTTTTCGGCCGTCAGCAGGTCCATTTCCGGGTGTACCATCTGAAATTTGCCGTTGAAACTCGTTGGCTTGCCGTAAACAATGTATTGCCCATCCCGGTGTAAGCTTTTTTCCAGGAATGAAATACCCTGAAACCAGGTCAGCTCCATTGTTCCCGAACCGTCGCTGAACTGACCGACCAGACGAGCTTTGTGCCCTTCGCCAATCACTTCCCAGGTACGCAACCGGCCTTTGATTTGGGCTCCGGCCAGATCTTCCCGTAATTCCGAAATTCGATAAAACCGCGTACGGTCTTCGTACCGGAAGGGATAGTGTTGGAGTAAATCGCCAAACGTAAAAATATTCAATTCCGTATTGAGCAATGCCCCTTTCTGCGGGCCTACGCCTTTGAGGAATTCAATCTTTGTATCAAAAAAATTTGTTGGTCGGTCCATGGTACTAACGTATTCGCTCTTCCGCTCCCCGGTTGTATTGATTCGGCATTTCCAGCCTGCTACACAAAAATAACATCGGTAAGCTCCTTTGATGACCCGATGGAATGGTTAAATTAATTCGGGAAAGGGAAGGAACCAAAAAAGGCACTACCCTTTCGGAATAGTGCCTTTTTACGAACCAGTAATGCAGAGACCGCTTAGGGATTTTGCACCACCTTGGGGTTTACGTTCAGCTCCGCCCGCGGGAAGAGGTACTGCCATTGCGGATCACCGGCGGGAATAGTCATCACCAGAGCCAAGGCTTGCTGATGATTGGTTCCTGTACGATCCAGGGATTGGTTGAGGCGTTTCAAATCAAAGAAACGGAATCCTTCACCCCACAGCTCTACCCGACGTTGTGTCAGAATTTCGTTCAGCAGAGCCATACCCGTAGCCGTACTTTGCTTGTAGGCCGGATCACGCGATACCACCAGATCATAAAGCACTTTAGCAGCGTCGGCATCTTTACCGGCGTGAGCCAAGGCTTCGGCTTCGATCAGGTACATTTCGGCTGACCGCATAAAAGCTACATCGCCTAAGCTACTGCTGGAGCTTTCGGAAAGGAACTTACGGTTCATATAAGCGGCCCGGTTACCTGAAGGAGGAATCGGGAAAGCGGTATTTTTACCCGTTGGATCCCACAATTGCTTCCGGACGTCTGTACTGGCAATCGTTTCGTACAACTTGGAATTGATGGCTTTCGGATTCGTACGAATGTTCGTGGAATTGAAATTCGCCGACATGAAAGCAAAGAACGAGTGGAAATACGTCGGCTGCGTCGACAGGGGGTTACTGCCCCAGATCCACTCCGGATTGCTGATGCTGTTGAACCCTTGCAGGTACTGAGCCTGTGACATCAGCGTGTATTTCGCACGAGCGTCTTTGGCCAGCGTAGCCGCTTTCGTCCAGTCACCCATCGTTAGAGCGACGCGGGCATAAATACCCTTCGCTGAACTGATGTTGAAGTGTGACTTGGGGTGTGTAGCAGTCACGGTACCGAACAACGAAACGGCTTCATCCAGGTCTTTCGTTACCTGAGCATACACTTCAGCTACCGTAGCCCGAGCCTGTCCTTCCGTGGTGTTGATGGTCATAACGGGAACACCCAGCTGCGTGTTGGCTGCTCCTGCCTGATACCGCTGTCCGTACAACTGAACCAGCATGAAATGACTCCAGGCCCGGTAGGTCAACGCCTGAGCCTTGATATCGTTCTTCTCTTTCTCATCGCCCGTAATTTTATCGATGTTGGCGATAATCATGTTGGCATTGGCAATGAGCTTGTAGTAGAACAGGTACGTGAACCGTACGGTGCTGGCCGCATCACTGCGGTGCATCGTCCAGCGGTACGTACCGTTGTACCAGCCGTTTCCGGTGCTCGTCATGACTACATCGTCACCCAGGGCGTCGAAGTGGATCATCAGGCCCATTTGACCGGCCTGATCCATATCACCCTGCTGGCTGTATAGCTGACGGTGAATACCGTTCAGAGCAGCCCAGGCGTTAGGCAAACTGGTGAACACATCCTGCTCGGATACGGCATTGGTCGGTTGTGTTTCCAGGTAATCTTTATCACAGGCCGTCAGCGAGAAAGCCAGGCCGGCCATAAGCAGATACTTACTGATCTGATTAATTTTCATGGATTTTAATGCTTAAAGAGTCAGGTTCAATCCTACCGACACAACCCGGTTGGGGATGTAGGCATTATTCACGATACCGTTAAATGACTGCGTTACGTTCATACCCTTGCGAGCGGAAAACAACCACAGGTTTTCACCACTCAGAAATACCGACGCATTCTTTACATTAATTCGGTTCAACACAGCCGGAGCGAAGTTGTACGACAGGTTTACCGTACGAATACTCAGATACGAAGCACTCGTCAACCAGCGATCCGAAGCCGCATTAAAGAAGCTACGTCTGGCTTCATCCATCCGGGGTACATCCGTTACGTCACCGGGGTTCTGCCAGCGTCTGAGTTGGTCTTTGTGCAGAGCGGTTCCGTAATTACCACCGGCCATCAACTGAGCGTAGGAGTTATCCAAAGCCAGACCACCAATTTGGTAATTCAAAAGAGCCATCAACGTAAACCGCTTGTAGCTAAAGGTATTCGAGATACCACCGTATACGTCCGGAATAGAGCTTCCTGCGTAGTGGAAACGGGCGTTGTTGGAGTTGTTGGTTACCGTATCCTGACCGATGACATACGTTTTCGTCGTCGTGTTGTTCACCCACTGATCGGCCCGGTACAAGCCATCGCCATTTTCTGAATCCACGCCGTACCATTCTCTCAGCCAGAAATCATAGATCGATTGACCGACCGCCCGGCGGAAGCTTCCGCTGATGATGGGCTTGTTGTTTTCGGGCAACGACGTAATGCGGTTTTTCAGCATCGTAGCGTTCACATCAATGTTCCAACGGAAATCGTTTTTACGAATGATGTCGGCATTTACGTGAAGCTCGATTCCTTTGTTCCACATCGAACCAATGTTGGCCAGTCGCTCCGAAAGACCACTTGCCAGCGAAATAGGTACGCTAAAGAGCAGGTTATCCGACTTACGGTGGAATACTTCAATGCTACCCGACAGGCGATTGTTGAGTAAACCGTACTCCAGTCCTAAGTCAACGCTGCGGTTGGACTCCCACTGTAAGGTATTCGCCGCCAATTGACTCTGGATGAAACCAGATTCGCTATTGTTGTTATAGCTTTGACCAAAGGCGTACAGGGCCGGATACGCGTAGTAAATACGGTTTCCGTCTGAATCAAGAATACCATCGTTTCCGGAAGTACCCACGGAGCTTCTCAGCTTCAACAGGTTTACCCAGGAAATACTCTTCATGAAATTCTCATTGTCCAGACGCCAACCGGCTCCTACGGACCAGAAATTACCCCAACGTGACTCGCGGGCAAACTTTGAAGTACCATCCCGACGGAACGAGGCAGACAGGATGTATTTACCATCGTAATCGTAATTCACGCGGGAAAAATAGCCTTCCGTGCGATACTTGTCCGTGTAGGAAGTTGACGAGTTGATCGTCGTGAAGTTCCCCAGTTCATCGTTACCCGTTACAATCTGACCTTGACTCATCGCGTAGATGTAGTTAAAAGTCCAGTCGTAATTTTCGTGACCCACCAGGGCGTCAATCGTATGGTGCGTATTGAACGTTTTTGAATAGTTCAATAACTGGTTGATGTTATACGTAGTTGTCTGACGGTTCGCACGGTTCGCACGACCTGCGGGAGCTCCGTCCCCTACTAAGGTATTGTCATAACCAATGCCTAAATCGCTCGTAATATCTACGCTGACGTTGGTCGTAAACTTGAAGTCTTTCAGGAACGTCACTTCGCCATACGTACGGGCACTCAGTACATTCCGACGACGCAGGTTTTTATTCAGTTCCGTTTCAGCAACAATGTGACGACCGGGACTTGCTCCAGCCGGACGGGAAGGCAGACCCAGAGCCGTCATGTTACCCAAATCGTACTGAGCATTACCAGCAGCGTCCAGAATCAGTTCACCCGATTGCGGATTGCGAGCATACACCGGATAAATCGGTCCCATACCCCGGGCAAAATTGAAGGGGTTGGCATACCCGCTGCTATTGTCTACCGTATTCGCCTGTTTGGCATCGGTTACCGTTCCAGCCAGGTTCAAGCCCGTTTTAAGCCACTTCGTGGGTTTGAAGTTCGCGTTCAGACGACCCGTATAGCGTTTAAATTCGGAGTTGATCAGATAGCCTTTTTCATTGACATAACCCATGGAAACAAAGAAATCACTCTTATCGCTACCACCACTGTAGTTCAGGTTATAATCCGCACGGCTTCCCTGACGCGTCAAGGGATCCGCCCAGTTCAGATCATTCGGGTATTTCAACCGAGCATTCGGGTTGATTTTTCCGTCAGCCGTAACGATTTCGTTATCCGCAACATTGAAGGGATTGTAGCCCAACAAACCTTTGATACCTGCCGTAGCCCGGGCGTTAGCCGCATCCAGACCAATCGCCGAAGCAGCAGGGGCTCCGTAGGAAAGGCTGTTCCGGTACGCTTCCCACATCAGCGGGTAGTACTCAAATGCATTCACGCGATCGTACTCCGGAATACCCCGGGACATCACACCCTGACTGGCGTTGATCGTGAACTGGCTTTTGTTGGTTCCTTTACGGGTCGTAATCATAATTACGCCGTTGGCCGCCCGTGATCCATAAATGGAAGAAGACGCCGCATCTTTCAGCAGGGAAATGCTCTCAATATCCGAAGGGCTGATGTTAGCGATATTACCCGAGTAAGGTACCCCATCGACTACATACAAGGGATCATTGGAAGCATTGATCGATCCAAAACCGCGTACACGGATGGAAGGACCATCGCCCGGCTGACCACTACCCGCACTCGCCTGAATACCCGCAGCTACCCCGGCCAGAGCGTTGTTGATATTGGAAATCGGACGGGTTTGGAAATCCTTTGTACTCAGCTGGTTTACCGAACCCGTAAACAATGCTTTTTTCGCCTGTCCGTACGGTACCTGAACAACCACTTCTTCCAGGTCTTTCGCATCCTGCTTCAACTGCACATCAATCACCGAGTTGTTACCAATCGGCATCTCCATCATGATAAATCCAATGGACTTGAAGACAAGCACGGTACTTCCAGCCGGAACGTTAAGGGAGTATTTACCCTGACTGTCCGTAACGGTTCCGGTAGTGGTTCCCTTCACCAGTACGCTTACGCCCGGCACTGGAGAGTTGTCCTCTACCGCCGTAACCGTTCCCCTCACCAATGTTTGAGCATAACTCAAACTTATGCTTAGCAGGAATGCCAAGCACAGAAGTAACTTTTGTTTCATTGATAGTTTGTATAGTTAGGTAAAACCTAAGAGAAGTGTAAAAAAATTATTGACTTAATTCCTATTTCTGAAAATTAGATTTTTCTAATATCCCACCTGGCTCGTTGCACGCGAAATAATAATAAATCTTTCAGAGAAGAATAAACCACATCACTTCTTACTCGGATAATTTTACAAAAATATAAAACAAGCGTTAAAAATAAAGCCCTTTTAGTAACAAAAAATAAATTTACATTAAAACCAGGTTAATGAAAGAATAATCTTTGGTAAGCTAAAAATGTATTTGAAGATTGTACTTTGTAAATAAACTAAGGATTAATTACTTAAATAGGGTAACCTAATTATTATAATATGTTTTTACTATTTAATCTGTTTATAAAATATTATTTTACCACACGAGCCAATAACCAATTTTTATTAACCGCTTTTAAAATTTACCCATATCTTCTATACGTCGCTTTACATAAGTCTGTGTCTGGTGAAATGCAAACCCTGGATTTAACGTTTTTCCGGAGATAGTCTCGATCTTCGTATATGCCTATGAATAAATGGTACCTTGGATTAGTCCTCTTTTGGGGCGTGCTTTCGCCTGCCTGGGCCAATCATATTGTTGGAGGAAATTTTGAAATGGTGGCGATACCCAACCGGCCCGGTCGGTTTCATTTGTACATGAATCTGTTCTTCGATGAAATTGGCGGCAGAACCTCCCCCAAGGAACGCGACATTGTCATTTCAATTTTCCGGAAACGGGATAATAACCGTGAGGTAAATATTCGGATGGATCTGGAAAGTGATCAGCCCCTTCGTTATACCAATCCGAGCTGTGCGGAAGCCCGAAATTTAAAGACATCCGTCCTCCGCTATCATTATGAGCTCAATCTGGACCCCAGGCAATACAGTGACCCCCAGGGGTACTACGTCGCTTTCGAACGGTGCTGCCGGAATACTGCCACGGTGAATCTGGTATCACCCGGCCGGTCGGGGATGGTTTTTACCTGGAATTTCCGGCTCTGCAACGCAACGGACAGGCTTTCCAGAACTCGTCGCCCGTTTTTGGTACGCCCAACGGCGAATACCTCTGCGTGAATAAACCCTTTACGCTCAACTTTGGAGCCAGCGATGCCGACGGTGATCAATTACGATATTCGCTGGAAACGCCTTACATGGGTTTTACGACGGATGCCCGGCCGAGTCCTTCGATACCAGCTCCCAGCCCCTACCCTTTGGTGAGTTGGGGGAATGCGTACGGGGTCAACAACCAGATCCCGGGAAATCCTGCTTTACAAATCAATCCGAATACGGGCACGCTCAGCGTAACCCCCTCGCAACTGGGACTTTTCGTGTTTTCCGTACAGGTAGAAGAATACCGGAATGGGGAAAAAATCGGTATGGTTCGACGGGATTTTCAGCTACTCGTCGTCGATTGTCCGGACAATACCTTACCCGATCCGATCGTGTTTCAGACGGACTCGACGAAGCAACTACTAAAAGGCGAAGTTTGCGAAAGCGGCTCTTTTGACCTGAAAACCCGACAACTACCCAATGCCTCCTACCAGTGGCAAAAAGACGGACGTAATATTGAAGGAGCCACCTCCTGGCAGTACCAGGCTCAATCGCCAGGCACCTATCGCGTAGTTATCAGTTCGACCACTGTTTGCTCGGCCTCGAAAGAATCCGAATCCGTTACGCTGACGCTCAAGCCCGGTCCTTCGGCCAGCATTACGGCCAACGTACCCCTACCCGCCTGTGCTACGCAACAAATTATACTCTCGACGCTGACGGGTAACTATAGCTACCGCTGGCAACGAGATAGTGTATCGCTACCCGAAACTACGTCGTCAATTACGATCACCCGGGGCGGGTTGTATGCGGTACGGGTACAAAGTCTGGACGATGCCTGTTACTATACCCCTTCCCAGCAGATTGACATTTACGACACGCCGCAGGCCCGCTTTCAGAATCTGCCTCCGGCGAATCGTTTTTGCCGGGATGCGAACGTAACGCTGATCGCCTACGATTCCACGGGTTATCAGTTTCAGTGGTACCGCAACGGCCAGCTCATTACCGGAGCTACGCAGAATCGCTACGTTGTTCAGACGTCGGGTACGTATTCCTTCCAAGTCAAAATTGGGAATTGTACGGCTTTTTCACCGGATTATACGGCGGAGCTTTACCCCGAAACACCCGCCACGTTTGAAGCCATCCCTTCCATTTGTCAGAGTAACGTGACCAAACTTACCCTTCAAGGTACGCCTGCGGGAGGCGTTTTTGCGGGCCAGGGCGTAATTTCGGGTACGGATCAGTTCGACCCTTCGCTGGCGGGCGTGGGCAGTTTTCCGCTGACTTACACGTATATCAATGAACAGGGTTGTAAAACAGTAGTGGAACAAACGGCAACCGTTTCGCCCGCTCCGCGACTCAATGCGGGGCCGGACTTAGGCTTTGTCCGCGGTGAATCGGTCGTCATCCAGACGCAAAGCGACGACGACCTGACCTTTGAATGGACACCCGCCACCGGCCTTAGCTCGACTACCATTCAAAGCCCTACAGCTACTCCGGATCAGACGACCCGTTATACCGTTCGGGCTACCTCAGCAGCGGGTTGCCAGGTGGAGGACGACGTACTGGTAACGGTGTGGGAAGCCCTTACCATTCCCAATGCCATCACCCCCAATGGAGATGGTACCAATGACACCTGGGAACTACCGGGCATTGAGTTCTATCCCAACGCCGACGTGCGGATTTTTAACCGCTGGGGTACGGAAATCTTCGTTTCCAAAGGTTACGGTACTACTTTTGATGGTACGTACAAGGGTACCCGATTACCGCCGGCTACGTACTATTACGTCATCCAGCCTAACAATGGTCGCCCGACCCTGAAAGGCACGCTGACGCTGGTCTACTAACCTATGAAACTCAGTATCATCACCATTCATTATAATCAGGCCGAGGGTTTACGGAAAACGCTGGAAAGTGTCTGGAGTCAGTCCGTACAGGATTTTGAATTCCTGGTGATTGATGGCGGATCGACGGACGGTAGCGTGGCGTTCCTGCGGGAACAGGAGGCAAAGCTTACCTACTGGTGCAGCGAACCGGATGGCGGTATTTACCCCGCCATGAATAAAGGCATTGCCAAAGCCCGCGGTACGTACCTGATGTTTCTCAACGCGGGCGATTGCCTGAGTGATGCCTCCGTCATTAAAGCCTGCCTTGAACAAATCGAAGCACACCCGACCGTGGACGTTTTCTACGGCGATATGTACGGCTTTCAGGGCGATGTTACCCAAAAATGGCTGCACACGCACCCGGCTACGCTGGATTTACTTTTCCTGGAAACGCAGAATCTGAATCACCAGTCGTCGCTTTTTCGGTCGGACCTTTTTCGGGAATTGGGTCCGTATCCAGCTTCGTATCCACTGGCGGGGGATCACTGGCTTTTCCTCCGTAGTTTTCTGGCGGATAAAGTATTTCAGCACATTAGTTATCCATTGGTTGTCTTTGACTACGGCGGCGTGGGTTCCCGCAACCGGGAGCAGTACGTACGCGAAATGGCCGCACTCTGGGAGGAACTCGTTCCCGCTTACGTTCGTAAACTCATGCCCGAGTACCGATCCTTAAAACATCAAACGTCCCGAGGATTCATTCGTACGGCCATCCGGCTGTATCAGACGTTTCATCGATCGAAAAAATAAGCTTTCTGCATGTCCCCGCTTGTATCCGTTATCATTCCCTGTTATAATTCCGGAACGTATCTACCCGAAGCCCTGGCCAGCGTGGAAGCGTATCAGGGATCGTACGCCTACGAAATCATTATTATTAACGACGGCTCAACCGACCCGCATACACTTGAGTACTTACGGGAACTGGAAACGCGGGGGTATTCCATTCTTCATCAGGAAAACAAGGGAGCCGCTGCCGCCCGGAATACGGGTGTTCGGGCCGCTCGGGGGAAGTATCTGTTACTGCTGGATAGTGACAACCGGATTCGGCCGGCATACCTTGAGAAAGGAATTCCCGTACTGGAATCGCGGCCTGACGTGGGGGTAGTTTACGGTAATGCTCATTTTTTGGAGATACCACGCGGAAAGGTTTCAAAGCTTCGGTATTCGATGGTTCGCAGCTGTTCATTTCCAATGCTCTGGATATGTGTACGCTCGTTCGGAAAACCGTCTGGGAGCAGGTCGGAGGGCTGGACGAACAAATACCGGGTTGCGAGGACTGGGAATTCTGGATTCGCGTGACGCAAACCGACTGGCAGTTTTTTCACATTTCGGAAACGCTGTTTGATTATCGGATTCGCCAGGGTTCGTTATCGGATTTTACCAATCTGGAAACGGACGACCGGATTTACGCGTACATCTACGCCAAACACGCCCGTACCATTCGCGAGCAGTACCAAATTAATCTGAAGAAAGCCCGCTTGTACGACAAAGCCATTGAGCAGCCGTTTCGCTACTTTTTTAAATTCATTTTCAACAAGTATTTCAAGAAAACGAAAGACAAAGTATAGCCATGCCCGAGCCTCTACGCGTAACGCTGGTACAGACCGACCTGTACTGGGAAAATCCAACGGCGAATCTGGCGATGCTGGAAGAAAAGCTGAGTGAACACTCGCAACCAACGGATGTCATCATTCTGCCCGAAATGTTCACGACGGGTTTTACGATGAATCCGGCCGCGGTGGCGGAACCCATGAATCTGACCACTACCCGCTGGATGCGGCAAATCGCTGCTCAGTACGAAGCACTGGTGCTGGGAAGTTTTGTAGTACAGGAAAGCGGAAAGTATTACAACCGGCTCGTGTGGATGCAGCCCGACGGGACCTGCGAAACCTACGACAAGCGGCATCTCTTTCGGATGGGGAACGAACATGAGGTATATACAGCGGGTACCCGGCGACTTATCCACACTTGGAAAGGCTGGAAGATTTGTCCCCTCATCTGTTACGACCTGCGATTCCCGGTTTGGAGTCGGAATGTGGATAACCAGTACGATCTGCTGATTTATGTAGCCAACTGGCCCGCCGCCCGGGAAAATGCCTGGAAGAGCCTGTTAACGGCCCGAGCCATTGAAAATCAATGCTATACCGTAGGCGTCAACCGCGTAGGCAACGATGGTAAAGGCGTACCGCATGCTGGAGCTTCGGGTTTAATTGACTTCAAAGGCAACTGGATAAGTTATCCACATAGCGATCCACTTATCCACACCTATACCTTGAATCACGAAGAGTTATCCACATTTCGGGATAAGTTTCCAGCGTATCTGGATGGGGACCACTTTGAAATTGTGATGTAGCTCAATCCGAGCGATGCCTTTACGAACCTCGCTCGGATCGTTTATTCCAGTACTTTTGGTACGCGGAAATAGTTCTCATCCCGCTTGGGAGCATTCACCAGCCCCTGCTCGTGCGTAAGGGTTTGCAGGGCTTTATCGGGCCGTAAAGCATTTACCTCCAGACTCATGTGAGTCAGGGGTTCTACCTGCGTAGTATCAAGTTCGTTGAGTTGTTCCATCCAGGTTAGTACGCTGCTGAGCGTGTTTGTCAGCTCTGTTTCTTCTTCGGGACGAATGGTCAAACGGGCCAGCTGGGCCATTTTGTGGAGGGTCTGTTTTTCGACTTGCATAAATGAGTTGTCAGTTTGCAGTTTTCCGTTTTCAGAAGTTAACCACGGAGTTACTCAAAGTGAAGCACCGGGATAAAGGATTTTTTCCTGGTGAACCTTGGTGGCAATGCATTACGCTTAAATCACCGTCAGCCGTTTGTATTCACTGGCATGAGCCTTCGGATTCGCCGTGTACTCATCCAACGTACGCTGAATCGTTTCGAAAACCTGATGTCGTAAGTTTTCCACATCCGCTTCGGTCAGGCCTTTCGTTGGAATCGGCGTATGAATCACCGCCCGGACGGCTCCAGGATTCAGCCGCATGTTTTTCTTATCGGGCAGCAACAGGTAATTGTTCAGTAACGAAATGGGTACCAGCGGTACCTGCTGGCGAATGGCCATCCGAAAGGCTCCGTCTTTGAAGGATGGGTGCATCTGCGGTGGGTTGGTCGCCCGAATGCCTCCTTCCGGATAAATTACCATACTTCTTCCTGATTCCAAAGCCCGGTACGAGCGTTGCAGGGATTTCGAACGACTCTGGGGATCATTCCGATCTACCTGAATGTGCAGTTTCGAAAACATATAACCAAAGAGCGGGGCTTTCTTCAGAACGCTTTTTCCCAGAAAGGCAAAATAGTTATCCACAATCAGCATCATCGAAGCCACGTCCAGGTACGAAAAGTGATTGGACGCAAAGACGTACGCCTGCTTAGGATCGGGTTTACCGCTTTCGTATCGCACCAGAATCGGCATACCTACCAGGGGAAAAAACAGGTGAGCCCACACCCGGTTACAGCGGTGAGCCAGGGGTTTCCAGGCTTCTTTTTGCAGGAAAATATACTGAAACGGGAAAATCAGCAGAAACGTAAATACAAACCAAAAGGCCGCCCAAATGGAATACACATTCACGAAAAAACGCCGCATGGTTCGGATCAACAAGGGTGAATCGTTCGACTTTCGTCTACTTGAACTAGAGTACAGTTCGCAAAAATAAGGCATCCATCAGCAAATCAGTGCGTTTGTGAAACGTCAATTCGAGAAATGCCCCTTCCGAGCCGCTTCCGAATTGCGTATCTTTGCGTAATAAATTCTGTTGAGGGTGATTTTTCCTCCCGAACGATGACTACCATGAGCACGATTTCTAAAACGTATTCGCCCACCGAGGTTGAAGATAAGTGGTACGCCTACTGGCTCCAGCACAAGCTTTTTGCGTCCCAGCCTAATCCTGAAAAAGAGCCGTACACCATTGTGATTCCGCCCCCAAACGTCACGGGAATCCTGCACATGGGCCACATGCTCAACAATACAATTCAGGATATTCTGGTCCGCAAGGCCCGTATGGAAGGTAAAGAGGCGGTATGGGTGCCGGGTACGGATCACGCCTCCATTGCCACGGAAGCCAAAGTCGTAGGCATGCTCAAGGAGCGGGGAATCGCCAAGACCGATCTGAGTCGCGAAGAGTTTCTTTCGTATGCCTTCGAATGGAAAAACAAATACGGCGGAATCATTCTCGAACAACTCAAAAAACTCGGAGCTTCCTGCGACTGGGACCGTACGCGGTTTACGATGGACGAGAAGTACTACGAGTCGGTCATTGATGTATTCGTTCGTTTGTACAATAAAGGACTGATTTACCGGGGTGTACGGATGGTCAATTGGGATCCCCAGGGAAAAACGGCACTGTCGGACGAAGAAGTAATCTTTAAGGAAGTACAGTCCAAGCTGGTCTACATTCAGTATCCAGTCGTGGGTGAAGAAGGAGCCTCGGTAACCATTGCTACCGTTCGCCCGGAAACCATCATGGCCGATGCCGCCATCTGCGTTCACCCGGAAGACGAACGGTACACGCACCTGCACGGCAAGAAAGTACGGATTCCGTTGATTGACCGGGAAATTCCCGTGATTCTGGATGAATACGTAACGATGGATTTCGGTACGGGAGCCCTGAAAGTAACGCCGGCTCACGATTTGAATGACTACGAACTGGGCCAGAAACACCGGCTGCCCGTGATCGATATTTTGAGTGATGACGGTACGCTCAACGAAAAAGCCCAGCTTTTTGTGGGCATGGATCGTTTTGCGGCCCGCAAAGCCATCATCAAGGAACTCGAAGAAAAGGGTTACCTGGAAAAAATTGAGGAATATAAGTCAAACGTCGGTACGTCCGAGCGTACGGGAGCCGTTATCGAACCCAAGCTGTCCATGCAATGGTGGCTGAAGATGGATGACATGGCCAAACCTGCTCTGGATTCAGTGATGAACGACGACGTAGCTTTGATTCCCGCTAAATTCAAGAATACGTACCGCGTGTGGATGGAAAACATCCACGACTGGTGTATTTCCCGGCAACTCTGGTGGGGCCAGCAGATTCCGGCCTTCTATTTGCAGGACGGTACCATCATTGTTGCTAAAAACAAACGGGAAGCCCTGCGAAAAGCTCAGCACGAAATGCAGCTATTCGCCTTGACCGAGCAGGATTTGGAGCAGGACCCGGACGTACTCGATACCTGGTTCTCATCCTGGCTATGGCCGTTTGGCGTATTTGATGCCCTTTCGAATCCCAATAACGAAGACATTAAGTTTTATTACCCCACCAGCGATCTGGTGACGGGTCCGGATATTCTGTTCTTCTGGGTTGCCCGGATGATTATGGCGGGCTTTGAATTTATGGGCGAGCGTCCGTTCAAGAATGTATACCTGACGGGTATCGTTCGGGATGCGAAGGGCCGGAAAATGTCCAAGCAACTCGGGAATTCTCCTGACCCACTGGACCTGATTGCCAAATTTGGTGCTGATGGCGTTCGGACGGGACTTTTGTTCTCCGCTCCCGCTGGTAACGATTTGCTGTTCGATGAAAAACTCTGCGAACAGGGACGGAATTTCTGTAACAAAGTATGGAATGCCTTCCGTCTGATCAAGGGCTGGGAGATTTCCACGGAATCCGCTCCGGCTTCGAATCAGCTGGCCTTTACCTGGTTTGAATCCAAACTCAACGCCACGCTGTCCGAGATTCTGGATCACTTCAGCAAATTCCGGATTTCGGATGCCCTGCACGCGGCGTATAAGCTGATCTGGGATGAATTTTGCTCAAATTATCTGGAAATCATTAAGCCCGAATTCGGCAAACCCATCGACGCTGAAACGTACGAAACAACGGTTGTTTTCTTCGAACGCCTGATGGCTTTGATGCACCCGTTCATGCCGTTCATTACGGAAGAAATCTGGCAAAATCTCCGCGAGCGTTCCCAGGGCGAAAGCCTCTGCCGGGCGGCGTACCCCACCGTGGGCACCATCAATGCTGGACTGGTAGCGGACTTCGATGTTCTGTTTGAAGTAGTAACGAAAGTTCGGGAAACCCGTAACTCGAAGGGTCTTTCGCCGAAAGAAACCCTGCCGCTAGTGGTTCGTACGGATAATACCGAACGCTATCAGAACGTGGACCCCATCATTCAGAAACTGGCCAATACCACACCTATTGAGTTTGTGACGGAAGATGTAGCGGGTGTTTCGCCCTTCCTGATTAAAGCCGATAAAATCTTTATCGCTTTGGGTGAAAAGATCGACGTGGAAGCCGAACGCGACCGTTTACAGAAAGAAATCGAGTACAACGAAGGATTTATGAAATCCGTAGACGCGAAACTTTCCAACGAACGCTTCGTACAGAATGCGAAACCCGAAGTCGTAGAGAAAGAACGTCAGAAGAAAGCCGACGCCGAATCAAAGCTGGTAGCCTTGCGTGAAGCATTGGTGAATTTGGCTTAGTAGTTGGGTGGATGGTTAGTGCCTCCTGAAAAGCCTTTGGTTTTTTCAGGAGGCTTTTTATGTATCGTCAGTTGCGTCGATTCACACTCTCCCTACAGCTAAAACTTCCGAATTAACACCACTCCGCCCACAATCAGCATCGCACCCACGATTCGCCCGATGGAAATGGGTTTGACGGCTACGCCCAGCCAGCCGTAATGATCGAGCAACAGGGATACGATCATTTGTCCCAGTACCACTAGTCCAAAGGTTAAGGCTACCCCCAGTCGCGGCATTACCACAATGACCGTACTGATGTAATAAGCTCCCAAAACGCCAGCAAACCAGACGTACCAGGGAGCCGTTTTCGCCGCCGCCACCGCTTCCCCAAATGAGGTTCGGGTCGTCAGACTCGCCAGAAACAGGACTACTACACCCATAACAAAGGAAAAGAAAGCCGCCCAGAGTGCCTGTCCGGTGAGGCGAGCCATCTGAGCATTTAACCCAGCTTGCGTAGGAAAAACAGCTCCGCATAAAATGGCCAGTACGAAGAAGAGAAGCTGTTGCATAGAGGAGTTTGAATGGGTTTGATAAAGGTATGAGATGGTTTGTTTTATCCAAGAACAGAAATGTCTTTCGTCCCGCAAGCACGGCGGGTCTTTTAGTCCGTATGCATTCCATGCCGGCAC
>NZ_NMPS01000242.1:0-21915 GCF_002261125.1 Siphonobacter sp. BAB-5385
TCCTCAGCAATGCGGTGGCCCTGAGCAAGAGGAAATCAGCAGCGTTCGCGATACGGACTAAAAAAACCAGCCGTCTTCAAAGAACCAAGCTCGCTCTGTCCAAGGCGAAATAACCTAAAAAATCATCCATACACCCGTCAGGACAAGCCGTGCGATTTAACACAACGCGTGCGATATCGCACACTTTTAGGAGTCACTGATTTTGGTAAGGTATTGAAATACAGTAATATACATTGTGGCACGCTTGTGGCATGTAGGAAAGGGTAGTATCACTTCATTTTTCAACCTTTTAGTACCAATGGATCGGGAAGTACAGGCAGAATACCGAACGCGACAACGCAACCGACGATGGCTGGTAGCCTCCGGCCTACTGCTGGCTCTGATAGCTGGTATCTACGGCGTGCGGTCTACGCTACAAAGCTCTATCGAAGGCTCGCGGATACGGACCGCTTCGGTGAGCGTTGGCGACGTAGAAAATACGCTGACCGCTACGGGGGAAGTCATTCCGGCGTATGAACAAATTATGACCAGTCCCATTCGGGCGAGTATCAAACGGGTACTGCTCACGACGGGTACGCCCGTCGAGCCGGGTAAGGCCATTTTGGAACTAGACAAATCGCTGACGCAGATTGAATACGAGAAAATGCAGGATCAGCTGGAGCTAAAACGCAACGGCATCGATCAGTTGCGAATGAAACTCAACAAGAACCTCTACGACGCCGAAATCAGCGATAAAATCAAGTCACTCAATATCAACAAGCTTCGGGCGGACATTGAAGATTCCCGTCGCTTGCAGAAAGTAGGGGGTGGTACCCGTGAAGACATCACCCGGGCGGAAAACGCCCTGAAAATTGCCGAACTCGAAAAGCAGCAGCTCGAAAACGATCTGATTTACAATCGGCAGTCGATGGGAGCCAGCCTGCGGGAAACCGAACTGGGGGCCCAGATCGAAAGCAAGAATCTGAAGGAGCTGGAGCACAAATTAAAACGGGCGGACATCGTGGCCGACCGCAAGGGGGTCCTCACCTGGGTCAACGAAAATATTGGCTCGTCCGTCAACGAAGGCGAAATGCTGGCGAAGGTGGCCGATCTGGGCAGTTTCCGGGTGGATGGCTCCTGCTCCGACATCTACGCCGATCAGGTGAAAGTTGGCTTGCCCGTCATCCTGAAAATAAACGATACAACGCTGCGAGGCCAGATTACGCAGGTAAAACCTGCCATCAGCAATGGGATCGTCAAGTTTGTCATTCAGCTCGACAACGCCCAGAGTACGCTGTTACGACCCAATATGAAAGTGGACGTATTTGTCGTCACCGATCGCAGTACGCGAACCCTGCGGGTAGCGAATGGCCCTGCATTCACGGGTAAACGCAAGCAGTACGTCTACGTGCGGGAGGGTAACAAAGCGTACCGCCGGGAAGTAGAAATCGGACGCTCCAACTTTGATTTCGTGGAAATTAAAAGCGGATTGAAGGAAGGCGATCGGGTCATTCTGACGGACTTAAATCAGTACCAGCACCTGGAAGAAATCAGCATCAAGCCATGAAAATCTATACTTTTCTTCTGCTGCTGTTGTGGAATGTTGGTACACTCTGGGCTCAGGAATACAAACTCACGCTGATCGAGGCCGTCGAGCAGGCCCGCCATCAGTCGATCGCCGCCAAACAGGCCATTACCCAAAAAAAGACCACGTACTGGCAATACCGCTCGTTTCTGGCGGATTATCGGCCCCAACTGAGTCTGGATGGTACGTTGCCCGGTTTCACCCGTTCGTACATTGAAGTCGTGCAACCCGACGGTACCATCGCCTTCCAGCCCGTATCTAACAACAATTCACTACTGAGCCTGTCGCTAAGCCAGAGCATTGCCCCGACGGGCGGTACGCTGTACGTGCAAAATCAGTTGCAACGCTTCGACGACTTTGCCCGCGACAACACGCGGTACAATGGCGTTCCTTTTGAAATGGGTATTCGTCAACCCCTGTTTCGTTACAATGCCATGCGATGGGACCGCCGCATTCAGCCGCTGAAGTATCAGGAAGGCATGCAGCAGTACCTTTCGTCAATGGAAGAAGTAGCTCTGCAGGCCTCAGGATATTATTTCGATCTGCTGGTGGCTCAGGTGAATTTACAGATTGCCGAGAAAAACCGTCAGAACAACGACACGCTCTATAAAATTGCCCAGCATAAACTGGAATTGGGACGTATCTCGCAGAATGACCTGTTGCAATTACAGATGGGAGTACTGACGGCAGAGAAAGACCTGGCCTCGGCCCAGCAATCGGCTACGGTAGCTTCGCTGCAACTGAATCGGTACATCGGTTTTCGGAATGATCGCATGCCCGAACTGGAAATTCCGACGCAACTGCGGGAGTTTATTGTGGAGCCGCAAAAGGCCATTGACGAAGCCTTCGCAAACCGGGCCGATGCCGTAGCATTTAGTCGTCGCCTGCTGGAAGCCGAACGCGATGTACAGCAGGCCGTGAAGGAGAATGGATTGAACGCCTCGCTGAACGCCACGTTCGGGTTGTCGAACCGGGGCAGCCAGCCGATGGATGTGTATCGTAAACCGCAGGATCGGGAGTTTGTGGAGTTGCAGTTTACGCTGCCCATTCTGACCTGGGGACGAAATAAAGCTCGCACGGAGGTGGCTAAAGCGAACCGGGAGTTTGCCCAGCAGTCGGTAGAGCAGGATAAGCTAACGTTCGAACAGCAGATTTTCACGCAGGTTACGCTCTTGCAGATGCTCCAGAAACAGGTACGGCTTACGCGGCTGGCCGACGAGATTGCGGCCAACCGCTACCAGATTGCTCAGGAACGGTTTATCTTAAGCAATTTGAGCGTAACGGATCTGGCCATTGCCACGCAGGAGAAGGACCGGGCCAAACGCGATTACATTCTGGCTCTGCGGGATTACTGGCAGTCGTATTACAGTCTGCGGTTGCTGACGCTGTATGATTTTGAGCGGAGGGAGAAGATTCGGTATGAATAATGTAGAGCGGATTATTGATCTGGTTATACTAAGACGGCACTCGCACTCATTACTGGCTGCTAGTAGCCCATGAGCCACTCCATGCCTGACGACAGTCTGCTCTGGGCCACCGCATTGCGACTGTCGTAGGGCATTCCGCGGCTCACGGGCGGGAGGTATTTTCATCTTTAGCATTTAATGGCTGTTCTTCGTCAAGGCTTAGTGGCATTAATTGTACTAAAAGTATAAATGAATGAAATACAGGTGTAGGCTTGGAAAGTAAGTGTATAAAGGCTGGTCCTGCGACTAAAAAATGAATTCAAAACATCAGTATTAATAAAACATCAGTAGTTAACCTGACAAACCTTATGATCAAGTTACAGAACGTTGAGAAAGTGTACCGGACCAGCTCGGTGGAAACGCTGGCCCTGAATAATATTAACCTGACGGTGAACCGGGGCGAATTCGTGTCCATCATGGGGCCTTCGGGTTGCGGCAAAAGTACGCTGCTGAATATTATGGGATTACTCGACGAGCCTTCCAGCGGACACATTGAAATTGATGGTAGTCGCGTCGAACGGTACCAGGACAAGGCTCTGGCCCAGTTACGGAATCAGAAGCTGGGTTTTATCTTCCAGAGCTTCCACCTGATTAATGATTTGTCGGTACTCGACAATGTAGAAATTCCTTTACTGTACCGGGATAGCACCGCCAAACAACGCCGCGAACTGGCCCAGCAGGCCCTGGAAAAGTGGGTTTGAGCAACCGGATGAAACACTTCCCCAAGCAGCTTTCGGGTGGACAGAAACAACGCGTAGCCATTGCTCGGGCCATTGTCGGTCAACCCGAAATCATTCTCGCCGATGAGCCTACGGGAAACCTCGACAGTGCCATGGGCAACGAAATCCTTTCCATTCTGCAAAAACTCAATGAGGATGGAGCCACGATCGTCATGGTGACCCACGACGATGCTATGGCCAAGCGTACCCACCGCCTCATTCGCCTCTTCGACGGTACCCAGGTACAGTAAGTACGAACCTTTTTGTCACGACTGATCGGATTGATCCTATGCTACTGAATTACATCAAAATAGCCTGGAAAGTGTTGCTGCGGCACCCTTTCTACACCTTTATTACGCTGTTTGGCATCAGCGTTACGCTGACGGTCCTGATGGTGATTACGTCTTTTCTGGATCACTTGCTGGGCTCGCATTATCCGGAAAACAAACGCTACCGGTCGCTATACGTCACTATGCTGACCCAGACCGATTCATCCCGAAATAGTCGCAGTCAGGGACCGCCCAGCTTTCGATTTATTAATACCTACGTCAAAACCCTGCAAACGCCCGAGCGGGTAGGCATTTCATCCCAGTTTAGCTTTGCGAACGCGTACGTTAATGGGAAACGTATCAAGCTCAATACGAAATACACGGATGCCGATTTCTGGCGGGTAACGGATTTTGAATTTCTGGAAGGAAAACCCTTCAGCGAGCCACAAATCAAAGGGGGCGATCGCGTCGCCGTCATTACGGATAAGTTACGCAAAGAGTATTTCGAAGACGATGGCAAATCCACCGTTGGTCGGGATATTGAAATTGAAGGACTGCGGTATCGGGTAATGGGTGTGGTAAAGGGCAGTCCGGTTACGCGACTGTATACCTATGCCGATGTTTATTTCCCGTATACGGCTCCTAAAAGCAATTACGAAAAGGGACAAATGCGGGGCAATTTCGTAGGGATCATTCTCGCTAAAACCCCCGCCGATCGTCAGGCGATTCAGGCTGAATTTGATCAGGTCATCGGTCGTCTTCCCGCTTCCGGGGAAGAATCCGGCTTTCGTTATAGTCAGTTTGTGGTTAAAGCAGATACCTACATCAATCAGTTTCTAACGCCCTTTTTTGGCACGGATGACAGTAAGAAGATCTTCTTTTACAGCATCGTCGGTATTATCGTTCTGATGTTCATGTCTTTACCGGCGATTAATCTGGTGAATGTCAACGTTAGTCGCATTCTGGAACGAGCCTCGGAGATTGGGGTACGGAAAGCCTTCGGAGCACCGGCCCGCACGCTGCTGTGGCAGTTTATTATCGAAAACATCTTCATCACCTTTCTGGGCGGCGTACTGGCTCTGATCTTTTCCTATGGTATCATCCAGCTGATCAATCAAAGTGGCTGGATTGCCTATGCCGACCTGACGATTAACGTTACCGTATTTCTCGTCAGCATCGGTGTATGTCTGGTATTTGGTCTGCTTTCGGGCGTACTACCGGCCTTCCGCATGTCGAAACTGAACATTGTAGATGCTCTCAAATCATAAATCCTCAGGTGTACGCTAACGACGACTCACCTTAAAACATACCCTTCCATGCTTCGCCATTTTTTTACCCTGATCTGGAATAAACGGAGAACGCACGCACTACTGATCATCGAAATCTGGGCTTCGTTCCTGGTGCTCTTCGGCGTGCTGACCTTCCTGATTTCCAACTTCCGCAACTACCGCGAGCCCATCGGTTTTTCCTACGAAAACGTATGGGTACTCGAACTGAACAACAACGAGGACACCACGAATATTGGCGACAAAGTACAAGCCATCATGCAACGCATTCGCTCCTACCCGGAAGTGGAAAGTGCCTCCCGGATGAGTTCCAACACGCCGTTTAGCATGAGTAATATGAACAATGGGATCACGTATAACAATGTTCATACCATGGCCGAGTTTTACCGTTCAGACGAGGCATTGGCTCAAACCCTGGACCTGAAACTGGTGGCGGGCCGCTGGTTCGGTCCTCAGGATCGGGCTGCTCAGTATACTCCCCTGGTGATTAACCGAAAATTTCAGGAAAAGCTTTTTCCGAACGAAAATCCGATTGGGAAGGTGATTAAACAGCATGACAAACACGCCTGGAAGGTGGTCGGAATGGTTGATCATTTTAAAGGGAAAGGTGAATTTACGGCAAATACCCCCGCCGTATTTGAGTCGCTCATGAATACGGATTGGGATAAGAATATCCTGATCAAAACGCGTCCCGGCACGGATGCCAACTTCGAAGCCCGGCTCGTCAAAGAGGTGCTGGGGGTAGGTCAGGGCTGGGGGGCGGAAGTCACGTACCTTACGGAATCCCGTAAAAACCAGCACAACCTGACCTTGGTACCCGTCATCGTTTTTGTAATCATCAGTACTTTTCTGCTAATTAATGTAGGATTGGGCCTGTTCGGTATTCTAAATTTGAACATTGCCCGTCGGAAAAGCGAAATTGGCCTGCGGCGAGCCATGGGTGCTACGGAGAAAACCGTATCCATGCAATTTCTGGGTGAAATCTGGGTACTGGCGACGTTTAGTTTGCTCCTAGGCTTACTCTTTGCGGTACAGTTCCCGCTGATGAATGTCTTCGATATGGATGCCAGTATTTACGTGCTGGCCATTATCGCTGCGGTAGGCGTTATTTATCTGCTCGTTACGCTGTGTGCCTGGTACCCGAGTCGTCAGGCGTCGCTGGTCCAACCAGCGGTGGCGTTGCATGAAGAGTAAGGGGGGACTAGTTGATAGTTTTTAGTTGTTTGGTGGTGAGGCAGAGGGTTGGTGTAGGAGAAAGGTAACAAATCCGATGCCTGGATGGGCCCCTTGTAGCTGATTAGGACGCCTCAAACGAAAGAATGGAATCAGAAAAGGGACAGTTTGTATTATGCTAAGTGCGATTCCGCCTACTTAAAAAAACATTGTTGACAGGCCAAAGGCCTAAAGAGGGGGGTGATCAGGTAACCGTGCTTTTCACTGTAAATCTGTTTTTATGCTTCGGCATTTTTTTACATTAATCTGGAATAAACGGAGGGCTCATACCTTACTGATGATTGAAATAGGAGCTTCGTTTCTGGTGCTTTTTGGGGTATTCTCTTTGCTAATTGCCAGTTTTCGCAGGTACTGGGATCCGATCGGCTTCAGTTATGAAAACGTTTGGGTACTCAAACTCAGCCAGAAAGAGGGAGCAGGTGATACCAGAGAGCAGAAGAAGGCCCTTTTGCAACGCATTCGTTCGTATCCGGAGGTGCAACGTGCTTCACTGACGAATCAATCTTTTCCAGAAGGTACTCAGTCGGACAGCATTAATTACAAGCAACAGGTCAAAACCTCTGCTATCGTTTACGATGCAGACGAAGAATTACTACCTACGCTACAGCTACAATTGAAAGCAGGCCGCTGGTTTGGGGCTCAGGATCGGGTTTTTGAGATCCCCGATAACTGGGCTCCCAGGGGTGCTAAAGATTGGGCTAGCCTGCCGCGTCCTTCTTACGATTACCGCACTGTGATTGTAAATAAGAAGTTCCAGGAAACCCTGTTTCCGAACGAAGATCCCATCGGGAAGGTCATTAACAGAGGGGCTATGGCCGAATGGAGAATCGTTGGAATGGTGGACCATTTCCGAAAAGATCCCCTGGCGGAGGAAGTACCGGTCATGTTTGAAACAGCGGTTGGGCAGTATGGTGCCAGAGAAATGAGTATGTTGATTAAGACGCGTGCCGGTGTAGACGCTACGTTTCAATCGCAATTGATGAAAGAGGTATCCCAGATAGCAAAGGATGTGGATGCGGAAATGATCTTTCTGGACGACATCCGCAAACAGGAGTTTAACGATGTAATGGTGCTGATTACTATTTTCCTGTTGATCAGTGGGTTTTTGCTGATGGACGTGGTGCTGGGTCTGTTTGGTATTTTACATTTGAACATGATTAGCCGGAAAAGCGAAATTGGTCTGCGTCGGGCCATGGGGGCTACGGAAGGAGCGATAACCCTTCAGTTTATGAGTGAAATCTGGGTACTGACTACCTTTAGCATCGCCGTCAGTCTGGTGGTGGCTCTGCAATTTCCTTTGCTGAATGCCTTCGATATGGATGCGAGTGTTTACCTGACGGCAATCCTCGCTGCGATCATTAGCCTTTACGTGCTTGTAACGCTCTGTGCCTGGTACCCCAGCCGTCTGGCCTCACGGATTCAACCGGCTGTGGCGTTGCACGAGGAGTAACGCTAGTTGTACGTTAGGGGTTGATGGGCCTGGATCGGGTTTATAACATCCCTCAAATGCTTTGATGAGTGAATCAAACCGGTACATCAATTCATTAGCCTTTCAAGCCATACCTAAAGCGTCAAAAGAATCAGCAGTCACTATCAACCAAAAACCATCCACGAACAACTAAAAATATGATTCTTATTGTTGACGATGATCTGGCTATTCGCACTTCGCTGGCCCTACTACTCAAAAAGAGGGGTTTCGGGTCATGGGAGCGAGTTCACCCGTCGAAACGTTCGACGTACTTCGTCAGCATACACCGGAATTAATTCTACTGGATCTCAACTTTTCGATTGAAACCTCCGGTCGGGAAGGGATGCATTTACTGGATCAGATTCGGGAGGCGTATCCCGCTATTCCAGTGATTCTGATTACGGGCTGGGGCAGTATCGATCTGGCGGTACAGGGCATGAAAAAAGGAGCCCGCGATTTCATTACCAACCCTGGCAGAACGATCATCTGGTGCAGTCGGTCCGTACCATTCTGAACCTGTCTCAGCCCGTAACATCCTCGCCGGAACGTCAGAAATTACAGGAAAAATATCAGTTTCAGTACATCGTCGGACAAGACCCCAAGCTGCTGGACATCCTGCAGACCATTGGCCGCGTGGCTCCTACGGATGCTCCGGTGCTAATTACGGGCGAAAGTGGTACGGGGAAAGAACTCATTGCCGAAGCCATTCACCTTAACAGCCGCCGGAAAAGTAAACCTTTCGTGAAGGTGAACCTCGGCGGAATTTCGGCTACCTTGTTCGAAAGCGAACTGTTTGGACACGTACGCGGAGCCTTTACCGACGCTAAAACGGATCGAATCGGGCGTTTTGAACTGGCGAATCGAGGGTCTATTTTTCTGGATGAAATCGGGGAGCTGGACTTGTCGAGTCAGGTAAAATTGTTGCGGGTTTTGCAGGAACGGAGCTTCGAGCCGCTGGGCAGCAGCAAGAGCCGTACCGTAGACGTGCGAATCATTTGTGCCACCAATCGAAACCTGGAGGAAATGGTCGCGAAAGGAACCTTTCGGGAGGACTTGTACTATCGCATCAACCTTATTTCGGTGAAACTGCCGCCCCTTCGCGAACGACCCGAGGATATTCCCCTGCTGGCGGAATTTTTCATGAATAACCTGAAGGAAATCTATCATCGGCCCGCTTTACAACTGAGTCCGATGGCCGTACAATGGCTGAGGACACTGCCTTTACCCGGTAATATTCGTCAGCTAAAAAATCTGGTGGAACGAACGGTGCTTCTGTCCGGTCAGGATCGTCTGGAAGTAAAAGATTTCCAGATCAATCTGACCGCGAACACCAGTGCCCCGCGTAGCCTGCCCGAAGTTGGTACGCTGACGCTGGAAGAAATGGAGTACCACATGATTCAGCGGGCCATGGATTTTCACCAGAATAAGGTAGCCCGGGTTGCCCGTTCGTTGGGGATTACGCGGTTTGCCCTGTACCGAAGACTTGAAAAATACGGAATTTCCTACGACGCCGACGATGTATGAGGCTAACTACCCGCATGAAGTATATTCTGTACATGATCGCCCTGCACGTTTTGCTGACGGGGCTGGTCTATCAGGTATTCTTTCAACATAAACTGCTCTTCATAGCGGCAGAAGTGATTCTGTTTATCTCTATTGCCATTGCTGCTCAGTTGTACCAGGATTTCAGACAGCCCGTCGCGTTCATTCGCTCGGGCATTGAGGCCATCAAGGACCAGGATTTTACGATCCGGTTCGTACCCACGGGCAAAGGTGAAGTGGATACGCTGATTGAAGTATACAACCTGATGATCGATCAGCTACGCCAAGAGCGGACGCGGTTGCAGGAGCAGCATTTTTTTCTGGAGAAACTGATCGAAGCCTCTCCCGTGGGTCTGCTTGTACTGGATTTCGACGAACGCGTGGTTCAGCTCAATCCCACCGCAACCCGACAATTCAGTGATAGGATACTCGGGAAAAAGCTCGAGGAAACCGATCAGGGCTTACTCCAGCAAATGAGTACCATGCCCGATGGCGAATCCCGAACGCTCAAAACGACGGGCATACAAACTTACAAGGTACAGCGTTCCCACCTGATGGATCAGGGTTTTCGACGTTCTTTTTTCATGCTTGAAGAACTGACCAGCGAGCTGTACGAAATTGAAAAAGCAGCCTACGGAAAAGTCATTCGGATGATGGCTCATGAAGTGAACAATACGCTGGGAGCAACGGACTCGATTCTGCAAACAACGCTTGATTTTCTGACCGAGCCGGAATTTGCCGACCTGAGCGAAGCCCTGCGTATTGCCAGCGGCCGCAACGGACGACTAACCCTGTTTATGCGGAATTTTGCGGATGTGGTACGCCTGCCCTTACCCCGACGGGAAGATGTTTCCCTAAACCGACTGGTGGAGCAGGTAAGCCTGTTTATGCGGGCAACGGCTCTGAACCAGGGGAGTAGTATCCACACGCCTGAACCGAACGAACCCTGTACACTATACGCGGATACCGCCCAATTGGAACAGGTACTGGTGAACGTTCTGAAAAACGCCATCGAAGCTGGGGGCACTGAAATACGCGTTGAAATTCAGAAATCCGAACTGGCGATTCTGAATAATGGCAAGGCGATCACGTCCGAAGAATCAACCCAGCTATTTAATCCTTTCTACAGTTCGAAACCCCAGGGACAGGGCATTGGATTGACACTGATTCGGGAGATTCTCGTCAACCACGGTTTTTCTTTTACACTAAAAACGCAGGCAGACGGCTGGACGGCGTTTCGAATTCAGTTTGAACGTTAACCCTAGTCACTTTAATGCGATTGTGTATGAAACGTAATCTTCTTATTGTGTTTTTTGCCTTAATCGGTTGGGAAATCGTAGCTCAGATACCGATAAGTCAATCTACGTACCAGATTAAAAAGGTAGAAAAGTTGCTCAACGGAAAAGATGCGATTCTTTACATTGAAGGCAGGTATGCCGACGATACAACGCAGACCTGTCCAGTTTTATGGACGTTTTATCGTAAAAAAAGGTCAATGCGGGGATTAGTTTAGCAAAAGGAGCATCGTTTTTTATAACCGATCGTACTTTGAAGCAGCTACGTGTTGAAGGGATAGGTTACTTGCCCGTCTCTATCCCACTTAAAAAGCAGTACTGGGGCCAAAGCGTATCCATTACCGTATATCTGGCTCCCGATCCCAAGCCACTTCATGACGATTTTTAACAGGTCTTCTTGGATCTTTAAAAGGAGGCTTTCATGATTCGCTATAAGCCGTTAGTAACATTAATTCCTATTTAGCGATTAAACGTAAACCCATAAAATCTGTATTATTTATCAACACAAACGAACGCTGCTATCGGCGTTCGTTTGTCTTTTTATCCGTCTGAAAAGAGGACAGTTCCAGCTCTCCGTTTTTAAGATCATTTTAAGCGTATTTATACTTCAATTTAAAACCCGACCAAGAGCTTTGGTCACACAAAAGCAGTACGAAAAACAAATTCAACGCTATCAATTATGCATGTCACGCATGAAAACGCAATGGTTTTTTCTAGGTGTTATTCTGCTCTGGATGAGTGGATGCACCGCCGTTCAGGTACAGCAAAAAAGTGCGGTCAACTTTGATGAGTATCGGAAATTCACGTTCGTCAAACCAGATATTCAGGGTAATAAAAATCCCTTGTATAAAAGTGGCATTACCGACGAAATGATTCAAAATGCGATTGCTTCCGAACTCACGAAAAAAGGATTGGTTCAGGACGATAACCAACCTGATTTGTTAGTATCCACGCACGAGTATTTTGAAAATAAAACCCAGCAAGTCGCGAATCCCGCTTACCCCTATCCGTATTACGTTCCCTATAACATCTGGTACCGAAGCCGCTGGATGCCCGTTGGCTACAGTTACTATTATCAGCCCTGGAACAGCGGTTATCATACCGAACACTACACCGAAGGAACGCTGATCGTCGATGTCATTGACGCGAAAACGCAGCAATTACTGTGGCTTGGTTCGCTGGAGAATCCGGTAAATGATCCGGCTGGACTGGCTAAACAATTTGCCCACGAGGCCGAGAAAATTCTGGCCCGTTACCCCGAACATCTTCAACACTCCTAATTAAATCGATCAAACCATGAAATCCAATCTGTTTGCGATCGGCCTGATGCTGGTATTAGCCTCCTGCCAGTCCTCTCCCAAAAACAGGAAGCTCAAACTTCCACCACGGATACGACGCTCATTGCAGCCGAAGAAACGCAGGTGATTGAAAATCCTTCGGATGCGTATTTCGATCAGGCCCTGATTGCCCTCCAAACCAAAGCTCCCGAAACAGCAGTGAAAGATATGGAATCGGGGATCGCGGCTCTTCAACAGGAGGGTAGAAATCTGAAAGGTGAAAACCTGACGAATTTCAATACTCACCTGAAAGACCTGGAGAAACTGGTAGAACGGGCCAAAGCGAAGAAACTGACGGAAGAGGAGCTGAATCAGGCAGTCACGGCCGCTGAACTGACGGTGGGACACCAGGCTATTGAAGACATCCTCGTGTTACCGGAAGTGACAACTGATCCGCTGAAAGTTACCCTCAACGATCTGGAAAAACACGTAGGCAAACTGGACAAAACCAGCAAAGATGAGGGACTTAAACTGATTAGCATGGCTCGTACTTCGCTCGAATCCAGAGAAAAAGCGACCAAAGAAGAAGCCAAGAAAATGGATGAACGCCTGCGTCAGGATTTAAAAAATATTCAGACTTACATCAAAAAACACGCGTAAAAATTCATTCTGTAAGGATTAAAAAGGCCAAAGGCGTGCGTTCTGCATACCTTTGGCCTTTCATCTGTGATTGATCGCTATGCTTCCCGTCTTCCTAATTCAGACCATACCTGCTCAGGAAACCTATTCGTTACGTCATCAGGTGCTTTGGCCCGATCGACCGCTGGCATCCGTAAAACTTACCGATGATGAGCAAGGCCTGCACTACGGAGCTTTTTACGAAGGTCAACTGATCGGTGTTATTTCGGTATTTGCCGAAACCAGCGATCGGTTTCGCTTTCGAAAGTTTGCCGTCGATGCGTCCTGGCAGGGGAGGGGTGTGGGGTCAGCCCTGCTTATGGAAGTGATTGCCCAGGTGCGTACGAAAAAAGCCAGAATACTCTGGTGCGATGCTCGCCTGACGGCCCGGTCGTTTTACGAGCGGTTTGGTATGCAAATGGAGGGTGAGGTGTTCTACAAAAGTGAAGTGGCTTACGCGAAGTATCGGCTTGAGATGACTTCTTTGTAGCACGTCCGCTTTCTCGGCTAGCTAGCTTATGCGGAGAAGCTAGGTAAATACGGATCAAATTTGAGTACAAAGAGACTCTCCGAAGCAGAGGAATACGGAAGGACTTCGTACAGCAGTCTACGGCGGATTAACAAAATAAAACAACTACTGAGTAAAGTGACATTGGTAGATCCAACCAAAAACACAACGACGCGGGCAAAAGCCTGAAAGAGTGGAATAGAATAGTAAAGCAAGCGGTCTGGAGTCTTCCCCAGGATATTCTTCAGGACTTTCCGAGAGCAAAGATTTTAAACGGAGAGAGAGCACGGTTTACGATCAAAGGAAACAGTTATAGACTGGTGGCTAAGATCAATTTCAGAGACCAGGTAGTCGAAGTCAGAGTTGTCGGCACGCACGCAGAATATGATCGTATAGATGCTCTTACCATCTAACGAAACAAAAAAAATGACCAACCTACAGTGGTTTATCATTGAAAGTGAAAACGATTACGAGGCTGCAATGGCCCGTTATCAGGAAATCAAGTATGCTGAACCAGGAAGCATCGAGCATAAAGAGAAAATGCTTCTGGTTCGGTTGATAAGCGATTACGAACAAAAGCTGGTAGAAGATGAACTACCCGAGGCCGATCCCGTTGAGCTAATTAAAATCCGGATGGAAGATTTCGGCTATAAGCCAGCGGATCTAGCTCGCATTTACGGAGACGATTCGACGGTTAGCAAGGTGCTGCACTACAAACAGGCTCTTTCACTGACCATGATTCGTAAATTCAGTGAACTCCTACGCTTACCTGCCGAATTGCTCATTAAGCCGTATGCCTTAAAACGATAAAGAGCAATGGCCTACCAGGTGGTAGGCCATTGCTCTTTAAGCTAGGATTCAAATTAGTGACTTAATAGTAGGTCTTTCTATCTAGCTTTAACCTCCGTTATTTCAAGATAACCTAGATCGCACCCCGTAAAACGGCAGGGTTCGTTGCTACATTTCAATTTTCCACTTACTAAAAGGTTATATTCATCAAAGTAGATGACCCCATTCTCGCGTTCTTTGTTGAAAACGCCTTTAAAGGGAATAAGTTTGGTGGAATCACATACTACGAAGGCGGATAAACCTTTACCCGGTGTAAAGAGGAATCCTCTCGATCCTCTTGCATTGAAACTCATGGGGACGTCGGTAAGGGTTTTAATAGTTGGCCCCTGACACGAGCATTCTTCTGGCCTATCCTTGTCACAGGAAATAAAAATGCCAGTTATCAATACGAGTCCTAAAATGAACTGCTTTTTCATAATATTTCTATTGATTGATAATCACTTTGTGTGTATAAATACCTTTAGGAGTTTGAGCTTTTAAGGTATAAATTCCTGGAACAAGACCTTTTGTAGCGAAAGTAATAGTACTTTCTTTCGTATTCCAAGCTTTAATAACTTTGCCTGTCATATCGTACAGTTGTAGATCTACAGTAGTTATTGGATCAAAAAGTTGTATAGTCACAAAATCTGTTGCAGGATTAGGATATACTTTCATGATGCTTTCAGCTGAATTCTCAATTTGTTCTGCTGCTATTCTACCACCACTTCCAGGGCAAACAGGAGAAATAACATTCACAGCATTCCATGCAGCAATAACGGCTCTGTGTTCATTAGAGCATTCACCATAAATATCTCGGGCAGCGGCCATAGTGCTCCACCGAGCATCACTGTAAGTAGACTGTGATTGTAAGTAATTGGCCAAAGCCCAATAAACGATTTGTTGGGCAGCATGAGGGCCAATGGCATTTACATTTTGACCGTTGAAGGTTCCGCCAGTGGATACTAGATGAAACCATTTGTTCATTACACCACTATTATGGTGGACCCAACAAAAATCGTTACCAATTTGAGGGAATTGACAGAAAGCGGGAGATCGCCAACCTGGTCGTTCAAATCTTGAAGGTTGGTTGAATACTTCAGGGGTCTGCTTTAAAAAGAGATGATCTTTGATTCAATTCATAGCTTGGCACATGATTTACCTGCCCTGATGCTAATGTGCTTGCTAAGGAAGCGGTAAGTAAAATGAGAGGAAGGTATTTTTTTCATACTATTTAGGTTGTGTTTGTTTTAAAATCGCAGGTAATTTCATGCTAAAACAGTACACATCCTATACGTATTTATACGTGTTATTGTTAATTTATCTTAAACATTTTTACACTTTATAACTAACATACCGTTTAAAGAGAAATGGCTTACTATATGGTAAGCCATTTCTCTTTAATATTTTATAATAATAATTAATAGCACAGTGTCAAGTGGAAACATCCAAGTAAGAATGCCATTACCGTCATAAAAGCTGGTTTCTTGAGATTATCCCACAGTTTGGGTTTGATGTTTTTTAATAGAACTGCATAGATTAAAACCTTTCCGATTAACACAATGTTGGCGATTGGGATTGAAAAACCAGTCGTGTTTGCAGGACGATATAGTGATTCCCTAACACTTGTCAATGGATGTTCAAGTTTCTAGATATAAATAATAGACGGGTCAAAAAACCTTTATCAAATAAAACCAATCATTTCCCCGATTTCCCACCTATTGCTCCCTGCGAAGATTTCGGCTCCTGCATCGGATTCAACGGACGTTTAAACTCGCGTTGTTTGAACATCTGAAAACGGGTGGGCTGACTGGGTTGTCGCGGGAAAGCATTGTTCTCCGTATCAATATCGGCGATTTCGTAGTAAGGGTCCAGCGTCCATTGGGTTACTTTTTTATTCGTTGGAATGACCTTCAGAATTTGCTTGTCATTCATCCGCCAGATTTCTGCCGGAAAGCGGAACACTTCACTGGTGCCGTCTTCGTACTCAGCCTTCACAATGACGGGCATCACCAGACCGCCCTTGTTTTCGATGCTAAGCGTATAAAAGTTCTTCCCGGATTGATACAGCTTTTTCTCTTCTTCACTCAGCGTGCCCAGAAAATCAGCGTATTGCTTGTTCTCGGCCTCGGTGGGAGCGTAGCGATCGTAGGTATTGTAAAAATCCTTCATCTCCGGATTTGCTTCTACGACGGTCTGCTTAATATCCGTTTTATTCCGCTCCACCGCCATCGTTTGGCGACGTTTCTCATCGGCTTCTTTCAAACGAGCCTTCCGGGCAGCCGGGTCCTGAGCGTCGATGGCAAACCATTTTACTTCGGCCAGATTCTGATCGGCGGGCTCGACGGTGTAGAACCAGCCCTTCCAGAACCAGTCCAGATCTACACCCGAGGCATCTTCCATCGTCCGGAAAAAGTCGGCGGGCGTAGGCGATTTGAAGGCCCAGCGACGAGCGTATTCCTGAAAAGCATAATCGAATAACTCCCGACCCATGATCGTTTCCCGCAGCATATTCAAGCCAGCCGCGGGTTTGGAATAGGCATTAGGTCCGTATTGCATGATGTTGTCTGATGAGGTCATGATCGGTACCTGTGTATGAGCCGCCGACTGCATGTAAGGCACAATCTTCTGTGGCTCGCCGTAGCTGCTGGGGAAATCGCGATCCCATTCCTGTTCAGCCAGGTACTGACAAAAGCTGTTAAGTCCTTCATCCATCCAGGCCCACTGGCGTTCGTCGGAGTTGACGATCATTGGGAAAAAGTTATGGCCCACCTCGTGAATGATGACCCAATGGTGCTGTACTTGGTGCGTTCGGAATAGGTACCATCGGCTTCGGCCAGTCCACCGTTGAAGCTAATCATCGGATACTCCATCCCACCACCGGGACTGCCGCTGTTTACGGAAATCGCTACCGGATAAGGGTATGGAATAGTACGGGCTCCGTAACTTCGCAGCGTATGAGCCACGGCTTGCGTCGAGTACTGCCCCCACAGCGGATTGCCCTCTTTCGGATAATACGACATCGCCATGGACTTCTTCCCGTTCAGATCCACGTTCATGGCATCCCAGATGAACCGGCGACTACTGGCAAATGTAAAATCCCGTACGTTGTCGGCTTTGTAAATCCAGGTTTTTTACCCGTGGTCTTATGCTTCGAAGCCGCAATGGCTTCCTCCTGCGTAATCATCAGAACGGGCGTCTTGTAGCTGTTTTTAGCCTCCTGCCAGCGTTTCTGTTGAGTAGCCGTAAGAATTTCCTTGCTGTTTTGCAATTCGCCCGTGGCGGCTACCACGTGTCCGGCCGGTACGGTGATGGCCACTTTGTAGTTACCGAAGATCAGCGTAAACTCGCCCGCTCCCATAAACTGCTTATGCTTCCAGCCGTCCACATCGTCGTAAGCGGCCAGTCGCGGAAACCACTGAGCGATGTAATACGCGTAGTTGCCGTCGGCGGGGTAATATTTGTAATTGCAGCGGCCCTGTGGGGGAACCAGAAAATCCCAGTCAACCGAAAATACAACTTTCTCTCCGGGCTTAAGCGGCTGAACCAGATCCACCCGCATCATGGTTTCGTTGACCGTAAACTTGAGGTCCTTTCTACGGGTAACATCCTTCACCGAATGAATAGTGTACCCGTACGCTTTCGCTGGCGTATTCGTCAGTCGGGCTAGCTCGGCCGTACTCATCCCTTCCGGATTAATGCCGCTGCTCATGGAGCTTTGCCCGCCGCCGCATCAGCCCGAAAGCGGTTCTGCTCGACCTGTAACCAGATGTAAGGCAAGGCATCCGGCGAATCGTTGTGGTACGTAACCGTCTCCGTACCCGTAATTTTCTGCTGTTCGTCGTCGAGTTCTACTTTAATGTCGTAATCGGCCCGTTGCTGCCAGTAGGCTTTGCCGGGAGCACCGGAAGCGGATCGCGTGTTCGTAGGCGTAGGCAGGAGCGTACCCAGTTGTTCGAAACGGGTATTGGCCTGATACGTTGGAGCCGCCGGATTTTGGGCCAGTAACGCCAGATGCGTACACAGGCTGAGGCTTAGGGTAAGGAAACGTTTTTTCATACGGGAAAGAAAAACAAGAGTTAAAGCAGGCCTCCAGAAAAAAGAGAACTGAATTACGGATTTGGTATAAAGCTAAGATAAACTCGCTTGTGGGAGGTAAGTGGCTCAAGATACAAAAGAAACAGGAAGTCATATCTGTAAAAGATGGCTTTTTATTTGAATGGCTTGTTCCGCTTCCAGCTCTGTTTCATTCGAACAAATTAGTCGTTCTTTAAGTCGCTGAGGCAGAAGCAACGATTGTATTTTTAGCTTAGTTTTAAGCATCGATCAAACCTCCGTACTGTACTTCTAAACACGTTTAACTATGACGGCTTTAACGCTCCATCCCTATCTGTTTTTCGGCGGAAACTGCCGGGAGGCCATGGAATTTTACCGAACCATTTTTGGCGGAGAACTAACGGTATCTACTTACGGCGATGGGCCAGCGGATGCTCATCAGGACCCCAAAGCCAACAGTGAGCAGATGAAAAGTAAAATCATGTTTTCCCGATTGCAGGGCGAAGTAATCTTACTGGCCAGTGACCATCCCTACTATACGGAAACACAAAACAACGGGCCCTTTAGTTTATCCCTCGAAGGTTCAGAAGAAGAAAAATTGACGAGGTATTTTGAACAGCTTTCGCAAGACGGTCAGATCACTGCTCCACTCATCAAACAATTCTGGGGAGAAACGTTTGGGATGGTCAAGGACCGATACGGCATTCACTGGATGGTTACCATCAAAGCAGGTTAATGGTCATGAAAAATGGATCATAAAAGAAAGGAGCTTCATCTGAATGAAGCTCCTTTCTGCGTTTAGTAGATCTCCAGGCCCATGTTCCAGAATACAAAGGCCCATTTATCGGCCTGTTCTTCAATGATTTTGGCCGTAGGTTTGCCAGCCCCGTGTCCGGCCGAGGTATCGATGCGAATCAATACCGGATTGGGGCCGGCGTGTTTTTCCTGTAACGCCGCCGCAAATTTGAAGCTATGGGCGGGCACCACCCGGTCGTCGTGATCGGCGGTAGTAATCATCGTGGCCGGATAGGACGTACCGGCTTTCAACTGATGCAGGGGCGAATAGCCGTACAGGTTTTCAAAGCTCTCTTTTGACTGAGCACTCGATCCGTATTCAACCACCCAGCCCCAGCCCACGGTGAACAAATGAAAGCGTAACATATCCAGCACGCCCACGGCGGGCAGAGCAACCCGAAATAGCTCTGGCCGCTGCGTCATTACGGCACCTACGAGCAGACCTCCATTGGACCCCCCGGCAATCGCCAGCCGCTCCGGACGAGTATACTGTTCGCGTTGGAGGTACTCCGCCGCCGCAATGAAATCATCGAATACGTTCTGTTTGTTTTCCAGCATTCCGGCCTTGTGCCAGCTCTCGCCGTACTCGCCGCCGCCCCGCAAATTCGCCTGAGCGTAGATACCGCCGTTTTCAAGCAAGATGAGGTTAGAGTTACTGAAGGCCGGACTCAGACTGATGTTAAAACCACCGTAAGCATACAATAGCGTAGGAGCCGAGCCGTCGCGAACCAGCCCTTTCTTATGCGTCAGAAACATGGGAACCAGCGTGCCATCCTGGCTGGGATAGAACACCTGACTGGTTTCGTAATCTTCTGGGTTAAACTGAATTTCGGAGGAACGAAAGAGCACCGATTCTCCCGTAGCAATCGTGTACCGGAAAATCGTGGGCGGGTACAGAAAAGAAGTGAACGAGTAAAATAGCTCCTGATCGTCTTTATTGCCTGACCAACCGTAAGAAGAACCCAGGCCGGGCAGACGTACCTGCCGATCGAGCTGGCCCGTTACCAAATCGTACTGGAAAACCTGATCGGTGACATCTTTCAGGTAATTCACGAAGAGTTTGCCACCACTCGTCCCCGCTGATTCCAGCTTTTCGGGCTTTTCCGCAACAAAAATGGATTCTTCCCGCGTGAATGGATGGATTAGTACTAAGTGATAGTTCGAGGCATTTTCATTCGTATGAACCAGTAACTGATCCCCCCGATTATCGACAACGGCGTAGTTGTACCGAAAGCTTCGTAAAGTCGGATAAGCATACTGTTTTCCTGCTGCAAATCTTTCACCCAAATCTCTGATCCGTCCGTGCCTTCCGAACTATTGATGATCAGAAACCGCTCATCTTCCGTGGTTTGGGCAAAAAAGTAGCGATAGGGATGTTGCGGATCTTCAAATACCAGCTGATCTTCTTCCTGCGGGGTACCTAGTTGGTGATAGTAGACTTTATGGAACTGGTTAGCCGCGGATAGCTCTTCACCGGGTTTCGGCTCGTCGTAACGACTGTAGTAAAAGCCGTTTTTATGCCAGGCGGCACCGCTGAATTTAAGCCATCGTAAGGCATCAGACGTTTTTTCGCGGGTGGAAATTTCCATGACTTCCATTTCCTGCCAGTCTGAGCCCGCCCGGTTGATACTCAAAGCCGCATACCGATGGTCGTGCGAAAATCCGGCGAAGTTGGCCGTCACCGTTCCATCACTTGACCAGGTATTCGGATCCAGAAATACTTCCGGTTCCGCCGCTAATCCTTTCTGGTAATAAACGACCGCCTGGTTTTGTAGACCGTCGTTCTTGGAAAAAAAGTAGTATTCACCGACGCGAAACGGCGAGCCGTAGCGTGGATAATTCCAAAGCTTTTCGAGTCGTTCTTTAATACGATTACGAAAGGGAATCTGCTCTAAATACTGAAAAGTTACTTTATTTTGCTCAGCTACCCAAGCCAGCGTTTCGGGAGCCGTATCGTTCTCCAACCAGCGGTAGGGATCTGCGACGGTGGTTCCGAAATAATCATTTGTAACGCTAACATCCTGCCGGGTTTTGGGGTAATGAATCATACGAAAAGGATAGTTTTAAAGGCGAATCAAAAGATAAATAAGTTATGATAAGAATCGAGTGATGCGATTAATTTTCGTGGAATCTAGGTGAAAACAACTTTGATTGTTAAGCACAATATTTTGAATAAAATCGACTTTAATTTTGGTAATGATGAAGGACATTAAACCATCAACCAACAACAAATAACCATTAACTAATTTACATACATGGAGCATCTTAAATTTCCCATTGGACCCTTTCAATTAAAGGAGAATTATACTGAAGAGGAATTTCAAAAATGCGTTGAAATTATTCGAACTTCACCCGCTACCTATCGCAGCTTAGTACAAGATCTTTCCGAAGCAGAAATGTGTAAAACGTATCGGGAAGGCAGCTGGACTATTCGGCAGCTGGTCCATCATGTAGCTGATATTCAACTGCTGCATTATTTCCGAATGAAAAAGGCAATAACTGAACCGGACTATGCCGAGGCGACCCTTATTGACATGGGCGGTTGGGCCCATACTGCCGATAGTGTGTCCGCACCCCTAGAAGACTCACTCCTGCTTTTCGAGGGCGTACACCAGCGGTATGCCTATCTGATTGAATCTTTAACGCCTGAACAACTAGAGCTTAGCTATTTTCACCCTGTCCGCAACATTTACTTTAATCAAAAGCAGGCCATCGCCATTTCAGCTTGGCACGTGCAGCATCATTTGGCCCATATTGAGTTGGCTTTGGGAATGCGGGTTTGATGGAGTTTGAAGTTTGAATTTGGTTTAAGGCTTGAATGTCGTTTGAGTAGGGTTTAAGGTTTGGAATAGTGTTTTAGGTTTGAATTTTAAAGTTTGGAGGTTAAATAAAAATAATTAAATTTCAAACATTTCAAACATTTCAAACATTTCA